>CAZEQD010000003.1:0-86473 GCA_964514305.1 uncultured Eubacteriales bacterium | reverse complement strand
AATGTCTTTCTCTAATTCCTGATCTTTGACGGATCCATTCATCTGAAGTGTTCATCGTCTTTTCTAATTCGTAATTGGTAACTATTCTAGGCGGGACATAGTGGCCCGTTCCGCTAATAACACTTCTTATGTCCATTTCAGTTGCGATAAATTATAATCAATGGACAAATAAAAATAAAGATTTTAATTTAGATTTTGAGAACTTGACTCAAAATCAGAGGGTTAGTAAGATTTATTTTCAGAGATAAGGCGTAAACGGAATGAAAAAACTTACATCAATTTACTTCGGATTTATACTTATTATTTTTATGGCTGCAGTCAGGGAAGAAAATCCTATAAAGGTAGAAGCTTGGATAATCCCCAAAAGGCTTTACCGTGGCCAGTCAGCTAAAATTACTCTTAAGATAAAAGTCAAGGAAGGCCTGGCTGTCAGCACTCAGCCTTCTTTTATTATAGAATTTAGTCCTTCAGAGGAAGTCATTTTGCCCAAGAATTTTTTTACCGCTTCTGATTTGGAAATAAAAACTTTGGAAAAAAAGGGCCAAGAGTATCTGGACTTTAAAGATCCGATTGAAATTCCTTTTACCATTAGCTTAGAGGCTAAAAGAGGAAACCATGTTCTTGAAGGAAAAGTCAAATATTTTGCCTGTAGCTTAGAAGAAGACTGGTGTTTAAAAAGTAGCGCTGAGTTTAAAGCTTCATTTTATACCAGGCAAACGGCTATAAAGAAGAAGTAGAATAAGAGGTGGATGCCAGCTAAAGCCAGTTATGATTAAGATACCAGGCAATTGTTTCCTGGATTGCTTCTTTTAAAGCATAGCTAGGTTTGAAAGATAATAGACTCCAGGCCTTTGTTACGTCAGCTATCCAGCATTTAACCTTCATATCCCTAATTCTGTATCTATTGAGAAGGCTAGGTTGGCCACGGAGGTGAGCGATAATTTCTAAAAAAGAAGCGGTCAAGGTTAATATCGGGAGAGGAATTTTTATCTTTATTAGTTTTTTCCCCAAAGCCTCACCAGCAGCTCGGCCAAACTCATCCCAATGGTAAGGTTGAGGATCAGCCACATTTATTATTTCACCACTCTCTAAATTCTTCTGACAACTAAGGTCAATTGCTCTAACTAAGTCCTTTACATAGCAAAGGCTTAACTGCCTCTGTTCAGATAGGCTGGGCAGAATTCCTTTTTTAATGAATTTGAAATAGGCAAGAAAATCTCTATCCCGAGGACCAAAAACTCCGGCTGCCCTTAGAATAACCAACGGCAGCATTTCTCTATATTTCAAAGCTTCAAATTCGCCTTTTAATTTACTCATTCCATAGGGAGTAATGGGTTGGGGACTGGAATTTTCTTTAATAGGTTGGCAGTCTAAAGAGGGACCAGCCGCGGCTAAGCTACTCAAGACAACAATCTTTTGGGGAGATATTTTCTGGGAAGAGATAGACTGAAAAAGACTTGCCGTTCCTTGCTGATTTACTGTATAATAATTTGCCATATGAGAAGAAAGAGTTAGACCAGCTAAATGAATTATGTAGTTTAAATCAGAAGGAAGAGGAGGTATGGAGAAGAGATTTCCTTCTAAAAAGTTAATTTTTAATGATTTAAGCCACTTTAAGTTATTAATATTTCTGACCAGAGCGAATATTTCAATATTTTTATAATTTGATAAATAATAATCGATAAGGTGACTACCGATAAAACCAGTAGCACCCGTAATAAAAACTTTCATGGTTAGAATTTTATGAAAATTGCCGGCCGGGGTCAAATTTCAATTATTCCAAGAAAAAGGGCTTAAGCAATAATTTATAGTATCTTAAATAATTAGGAAAGGAGACGATATTGAGTATTTTTGATAAATGTTATGCTTTCACTCGAGCTGAAGAAACCCAGAAAAGCGGATTATATCCATATTTTACTCCCATCCAAGAAGTCAAAGCGAATAAGGTTGTTATTGATGGTAAAGAAATGATCATGGTTGGCTCTAATAATTATTTAGGTTTGGTTAACCACCCTCGAGCCATTAAAGCTGCAGAAGAAGCCTTAGAAAGGTATGGCGTAGCTACCTGTGGTTCCAGATTTTTAAATGGTACCCTTGATATTCATGTTGAACTGGAAAAAAGGCTGGCTAAATTTATGGGAAAAGAGGCTGCCTTAGCTTTTAGCACCGGCTTTCAAACGAACTTAGGCATTATTTCTACAGTGGCTGGGAAAGGGGATGCTATCATCACTGATAGAATGGTCCATGCCAGTATAATTGATGCCTGCCGACTATCTTTTGCTAATGTTTTCAAGTTTAAACATAATAATATGGCAGATTTGGAGAGAGTCCTTTCTTCATTAGATGAGAATATAGGTAAGCTGATTGTTGTCGATGGCGTTTTCAGCATGGGAGGCGATTTAGCTAATCTGCCAGGAATTGTCGAGTTAGCCAAAAAGTATAAAGCCAAGATTATGGTTGATGATGCTCATGGAATAGGAGTCATGGGCAAACACGGGAGAGGAACAGCTGAACACTTTGGCGTTGAGGAGGATATAGATTTAATTATGGGCACCTTTAGCAAAACGTTTGCTTCTTTAGGGGGTTTTGTTTCAGGAGAAAAAAAGGTTATTTCTTATATTAAGCATTTTGCCCGTTCTTTAATTTTCAGTGCCAGCATAACACCTGCTTCTGTGGCCACTGTGTTAGCTAATTTGGAGATTATTGAGTCCGAGCCTGAAAGAAGACAAAGATTGTGGCAGATAACCGAAAAAATGAAATCTGGATTTCAGGCAATGGGCTATGATACTGGTCCTACCCAGACTCCAATTATCCCAGTGATTATCGGTCCTGATGAGCTGACTTTTATGTTATGGAAATTACTGAGGGAGAATGGGATATTTACTAATCCAGTCATCTATCCTGCGGTGCCCAAGGATCAAGCTTTAATAAGAACTAGTTATTCAGCTACTCATACTGATGAGGAGCTTGATATTGTTTTGGAAACTTTTAAAAAGTGTGGGCAGCAGTTAGGGATAATAAATTAAACCAAAATCATGGAAAAAAGATATATAAAAATACTTTTTGGCTTATTCCTGAGTTTAGTTATTGTTGCTGGGATAGCCAAGAGCACTTCTGTTTTACCTTTAAATGAAGTAAAAGCTGGGATGAAAGGGATAGGCAAAAGTGTATTTGAGCAAAATAAAATCGAAGAATTTGATGTAGAAATATTAGGTATTCTCCGCAACGTCCAACCTAAAAGAAACATTATTTTAGCCAAACTTAAAGGGAAAATGTTAGATAAAGCTGGAGTTATGCAGGGAATGAGCGGCAGCCCTGTTTATATTGATGGGCGGCTGGTAGGAGCTATTGCTTACAGTTTTCCTTATGCCAAGGAAGCTATCGCTGGCATTACTCCCATAGGGGAAATGATTGCTTCATCAAGAGAAGAAGGACCAAGATCTTCTTTTACTCCTCGCCAAACTATTAAAAAGTATCTAAGCTTACAGGAACTTTTTGAGATGAATAAAGGATTTTTTGAATCAAAGTCTTCTTTGTTGGCTGAAGGGCAATCCTTTAGGCCTCTTAATATTCCTCTTGTCCTAAATGGATTTTCTTCAAGAGTGGTGGAGAAAGCAAAGTCATTTTTTTCTCGTTTGGGATTTAAACCGGTAATGGCTGGTCCTGTTGGTCAAAACACTGAGAAAATTAATCCTCCCCTGCTAAAACTGGCTGAAGGTGATCCTGTTGGCGTGCAGCTAATTAGCGGTGATTTAAGCATGGCTGCTGTCGGGACAGTTACTTACGTTGATGGCAATAAAATTTTAGCCTTTGGCCATCCGGTTTACAATCTGGGTTCTGTTGATTATGCCATGACAAAAGCTAAAGTGATTACGATTGTTCCCAGTTTTTCTACATCTTTTAAACTGGCCGTGCCAGAAGGTATCGTAGGCCGTTTCAGCCAAGATAGGACTTCTGGCCTTTTTGGCGAAGTAGGCAAGATTCCTCGCCTTGTTCCTTTAAATGTTAAAATATTAAATGATAAAGGCCAAATAAGAGATTTTAAGATCAAAGTTGTCGAAGATAAAATACTTACTCCTTTTCTGATTAATTTCTCGCTGGCTAATTTATTAGCAGTGGAAGAGAGATCCACTGGAGATCTCTCTCTTGAAGCTGAAGGGAATATTTATTTAGATAATGGAATGAGTGTCCATATAGAGGATTTATACTCTGGCAATTTTGATTCTTCCATCACCAGCTTGTCCAATCTTATGACTGCTGTTGTCTATTTTTTAACCAACAATGAATTTGAAAAACTAAGCATTCACCGCATTGACCTTAATATCCGCTCTTCTGAGGAAGTAAAGCTAGCTTATTTGGAGAAAGTATGGCTTGATAAATATGAAGCTTTCCGTGGTGAGAGAATCCATGTCAAGATTTATTCCCGGACCTTTAGAGGCAAGAGCATTATTCAAGAAGTTGGTCTGCCTGTTCCTCATCTGCCCGCCGGATCGGTATTTGATCTGGTTATTGCTGATGTTGCTTCAATGCATCAGATTGAACTTAACCAATACCAAAGTCAAACATTTATTCCCAGAAGTTTAAACCAGTTAATAAGAATCTTAAGTAATCTGCGGAAGAACAATCGTATCTATTTTAAAATAATTGCTTCTAAGCCAGGGCTTTTCCTTAAAGGGGAGGAAATGCCCAATTTACCTCCGACCATGAAATTCATGTTTTCTTCCCCTCGGGCTGCAGCTTCCTCTCCCACTGAACTAACCAAATCTACTCTAAAAGAATATCAATATCCCGTTCCCTATGTATTCAAAGGTCTAGCTGTAATTCCGATAAAAATCAAGAAATAGGAGATAGAGATGACCAAAAGATGTCTGATTGTTATGTGGACTATTTTCTTGATGGTCCAATTGACTTTAGCTGTAAGTCCGTGCCGATGGGAAGTGAGGACCAAAGATGAGTTTTTAAAAGGCAAATTAAGCGGTCTTTCTATCTCTGAAGAGGGCTTTCTTTCCTTAGCTCCCAGAGAAGAGAAGATTGAGGCCCCGTCTGAAGAATTTTATCTATCATTTGTTCTCTCACCCCAAGGGGAAGCTTTTCTGGGAACTGGCCATGGAGGAAAGATATATAAAATTGACAGCTCTGGTAAAGCCAAACTCTACTTCAAAGTTCCAGAGATGGATATTTACTGTCTTGCTCTTGACAACAATGGAGATCTTTATGTGGGTACCTCTCCTAATGGCAAAATATATAAAATAACTGCTGAAGGGAAGGGCGATGTTTTTTTTAATCCTCAAGAAAAGTATATATGGGATTTGTTATTCTTGAGGGATGGCCATCTCTTGGCGGCAGTGGGAGAAAGCGGCGGTGTTTATGAAATAAATAAAGAGGGTGAAGGCCACTTGATCCTCAAAGCAGAACAAAATCATATCCTTTGTTTGAAGATGATTAAAGAAGGAGAGATTTTGGCCGGAAGTGGGGGTAAAGGCCTTCTTTATAAATTTTCCCCTGGACAGAAAGCTTCTGTTCTTTTTGAATCCCCTTTTGAAGAAATAAAGGACCTTGATATCGATGAAGATGGAAATATCTATGTGGGAGCCGGAGGAAAAGTGACAAAACCAAAGACATTAGAAATAACCCCTGCTCAGCCCAAACCTGAAACAGAAGTAACTATTACAGTAACTCCTTTTACTGGCGTCAAAAAAATTCCGGTATTGGCCAAAGACAAGCATCCGAGTGCCGTTTATAAAGTAAATCCAGAAGGTGTAGCTAAGAAGCTTTGGTCTTCAGATCAAGATCTAATCTATTCTTTATTCTGGGATAGCCAAGAAAAGAAAATAATCTTTGGCACTGGTAATAAAGGCAGGATATTTACTCTTACTAAAGAAGTCAAGCTTTCTCTTCTTTTACAAAAAGAATCAGAGCAGATTTATGGATTGATTCCATTCGGCCAGAAAATTTATGTGCTTTCTAATAATCCATCGAGTTTGACTGTTCTTTATCCCGAACAGAGCTTTAATGGCCAGTATTTAAGTCGGGTCCTGGACACTAAGACTATTTCATCTTGGGGTAAAATTTCTTGGGAAGCAGAAGTGCCTCCTCAAAGTTCTCTCCAATTTCAAACAAGAAGCGGTAATTCCTACGAGCCTAGCCAAACTTGGAGTGACTGGTCGCCTCCTTACCAGAAAAAAGAAGGGGAACAGATTTTAAGTCCAAAAGGCCGTTATCTCCAGTTTAAAATAATTTTTAAAAGCCAATCAGGGAAAGTTTCCCCTCTTTTAAGCAAAATTTCTCTCTTTTATCTTCAGTCCAACTTAGCTCCTATCATTACTAAGCTGGAATTACTTCCTCCCAACCAGGTTTTTCTCAAACCTCCTCCCCAGGAAGAAATAATTTGGGGAACAGAAAAGGAAGTTAGTCTGACCAACCAAGAACAAGATAAGATTAAATCAGTGGTTATAGCTAAAAAAGTATGGAGGAAAGGGTTTCAAACTGTAGTCTGGGAAGCAATGGATGAGAATGGAGATGACGTCGTTTTTAATCTTTACTTAAGAAGAGAGGATGAGAAAAAATGGAGGATGGTCAAAGAGGGCTACAGAGATAAAATTTATACCTTCGAAACCCTATCTTTTCCCGATGGAGTTTATTTTCTCAAGATTGAGGCGGTTGACTCTCCTTCTAATCCTCAGGGAATGGAATTAAGAACAGAGAAAGTAAGCTCTCCTATTGTTATTGACAATTCTCTGCCGGCTGTTGCGAATTTTCAAGCAATAAAAAATAAAGGAAAGCTTGAAGTCACCTTTACAACTACCGATACTACCTCTTTTATAAAGAAAGTTTATTATATTATAAAACCAGGAAATTGGCAGGCTGTTTTTCCTATAGATGGGCTTTGTGATTCAAAACAAGAAAGTTTTAAATTAAGCATAAAGCTTTCTAAGGCTATGGATAATTTGATAACAATAAAGATAATAGATGGCCAAGGAAATATCGGTGTTTATCGGCATACTTTTTAAGAGCGAGTCTTATTTAAGCTCCTAGACTGTCTCCTCTTTGGATCAACTTTTTACCCGCTCCAAATATTTATTTTCCCGGGTATCAATTCGGACTACGTCGCCATTTTTTATAAACTGAGGAACGTTAATGGTAATTCCCGTTTCCAGCAGAGCCGGCTTACTGCTAGCAGATTGAGTAGCGCCTTTGAGAAAGGGCTCTGTTTTCACCACTTTTAAATCTACTGTGAGGGGAGGATTGATGCCTACCGGTTGACCTTGATGCATTTCTACGGAAAAGACTACGTTAGGAACCAGGTAATTTTTGCTCTCGCCAATTACTTCCTCTGGCAGTTTAATCTGTTCGTAAGAGGAAAGATTCATAAAAACATACTCTTTCCCATCTTGATAGAGGTATTCCATCTCTATTTCTTCCAAGAAAGCCTGCTTGACCTTGTCTTTTGAGCGGAATCTATAATCGAGGAGAGTCTGATCTTTTAGATTGCGAAGTTTGGTCTGCATTAAAGCCTGGCCTTTGCCTGGGGTAATGTGGGTTGCTTCCAGCACCCGATAGAGGTTTCCTTCGATTTTAATAATCATTCCTTTCCTGATTTGAGTGGCACTAATCATTTTTTTGTTTTACCCCTTTCTTAACTTTTTTCGATTTGTAATTTTGAATATTCATCTTCTAAAATATTTATTTTTCTCTCTTTACTCCGTAATCCATTTTGACAATGTAAGCTTTTGTTCCCATGTTCTCCAGGGCTTTAGCTACTTTATTGGCTTTTTGAGGAGCATAGGCAAATATACAGCCACCCCCACCCGAACCGTTTATTTTGGCTCCCAGAGCACCAGCTTGAAGGGAAGTTTTTATCATTTCTTCAATTTTAGAAGTAGAGATATGAAGATAATCTCTGAGTATTTGATGCTGACGATTAAGTAAATCTCCGAAATGTTGATGATTGAAATTTCGAGCCTGAAAAGCCTTTGTTCCTTCTCCAATCAAATCTCGGGTTAGGAGGGTTCCCAGGAGCAACCTTTTTTTCTCCTCTTCTAACTTGTTTATTTCAGCTAAAGTTTCCCGGTTAAGAGGAGTATTTAGGTTAAAGTTTTTTACTTTTTTTCTTAAGGAAGCCACAGCCTGGTAAACATTAGTCTTAATGTAACTAAGAAGGCCGGTTGTGTCTTTTTTTTCAAGGGAGTCAGCTAAGACAAATTCCTGGAGTGAGGTTTTAAATTTTGTAATTTTAAATTTAGGGCTGAAGCTAAGATGGATGAGACCACCCAAAGAAGAGGAAAAATGATCCATTTTCCCCCCTGGTTCTTTAAATTCTTTGACTTCTGCCTTAAAACTTAATTCGGCCAAAGCCTGTGGATTATTAGCTAAAGGATGTTTAGCTGCTTCCAGCAGGAACTTTGTCCAGGCCACAACGAGTGCTGAAGAGCTGGCTGTGCCAGAATTGATAGGGATAGAGCCGGTTATCGAACAATCCCAGCCTATCTCCGGCCAAATTCCTTCTCTGAAAAGGATATTGACTGTACTTCTTAAGTATTCTCTCTTCTGCCGATAGGGTAGTTCTTGGCCTAGGTGGAATTCATCTCTTTCGTCTGTGTCAGGCAGATCAATTTTCAAGTGATGGTCATTTCTTTTTCGGCCAGAAATGGTAATTCTGCGGTTGATGGCCATGGCTATGATGGATAGACCAAAATAGTCTTGGTGTTCACCCAGGAGGCATAATCTGCCTGGAGCAGAAACTTTGATTTCGTCTTCTGCCATTTTTTTCATTATTTTTATATAAGCTCACAAATTAAAAGTCAAAGGGGTACATCTGTTACCATGGTGAGGAGTAAAGAGAAAGGGGAAAATTAAGGAAACAGGCAAAAAAATCAGCAACTAAAGTTGAATGATTCACATGATTGTCCGGCTCTATAATAGCCAGCAGATGGGGTCAGACCTTCATAAGTTTCATAAATTATGCTTCTCTATTGATATATTTCGTCGGTTTGTAAGGGACAAAGGTTATTACAATTATTGTAAGAATTAAAGTTATGAAACTTATGAAGGTCTGACCCCATAAGCATCAATAACCCCACTTTTCGTAACAGAGCCCTGACTGTCCTTGATTTTGGGAAAGATTTAAATTATAAAAGTCTTTTACCCAGAAGAAAGAGAATAATGGCTGAAATGTTTTTTATGGGCACTGGCGGCTCGGTAGCCACCAAAGAAAGGGATAATACTTCTTTGCTCTTCAGTCAAGCGGAGTCCCTCATTCTTATTGATTGTCCTGGGAGTGTTATCCAGAAGATAAAAAAATTGGACTTTACCCCTCAGCATCTTTCTACAATCCTGGTTACTCATATTCATCCTGATCATATCTATGGTTTACCTTCTTTGGTACATAGCCTGATGTTGGATGAATGTCTTATAAACCTTTATGGTTCCGAAGAAACTATTATCTTCTGTCAGCAGCTTCTTGATCTTTTTCATCTTAGAGAAGAGAAAATAAAAACAAAAATTAATTTCATTACTTTGAAAGATGGTCAACTCTTTACTTTAACTCCTTCTTTGCAAGTAATGGCTGTCAAAGTTCCTCATCATCCTTCTTCTCTTGCTTTTTATTTTAATTTTGTCAAGGAGAATAAAAAGTTAATTTATTCTGGTGACACTCCTCTTTATCCCCCTCTGTTTGATTTAGTTAATGACTTAGATTGTCTGGTTCATGACTGTAGTGCACCTTCCCGTTTTTTTAAAGAATACCCTTCGCTTTATGAAATGCATACTCATTCTCTCCAGCTAGGAAAATTTGCCCAAGAGGCCCGAATCAAATGTCTTATTCCCTGCCATTTTTTTGGGGAATTAGATTTTTCTCTGTTAGAAATTGAAAAGGAGATAAAACAGAATTATAAAGGCGAATTGATTATCCCTACGGATTTCCAAAGGATTAAAATATGAAAATTAGCTGAAAATAAGAAGTGAAAAGTGAGAAGGGGAAAGTGAAGAGCGGAAAGTTTTAGGTTTAAAGTTAAAGATGAAATGTAAATAAGAAATAGGGAAAAATAAAGAACTAGTAAAACTGATGAAAGAGAAAGCTGACCTTATTCTTTTCAATGGCCAAGTCTGGACGGTGAATCCTATTAAGCCTTGGGCAGAAGCTGTAGCCGTGGCCAAAGGAAGAATTTTAGAGGTAGGTTCTTCTGGAAAAATAAAGAAGCTGGCCGGGCCTACCACTAAATATATCGATCTCCAAGGAAGATTTCTTCTTCCGGGTTTAACCGATGCTCATACCCATTTCATAGATGGAGGCTTTTTTCTCTCTGGCTTAGATCTCAGAGGAGTTAAAAGTAGAAAAGAATTCGTAGCTAAAGTAAAGGAAAAGGCAAAAGAAATTGGTGAAGGAAAATGGATTCTGCACGGTAATTGGGACCATCATCAATTTAAGCCTCCTTGCTTGCCTAACAAGGAATGGATTGATGATATTACCTCTTCTAATCCTGTTTGCCTCAACCGCATTGATGGCCATCTAGCTTTAGCTAACAGTTTGGCCTTAAAAATAGCTGGCATCAATAAAGATACTCCTTCTCCTCCTGGCGGAGAGATTGTTAAGGCTCCTCAAACTGGGGAACCAACGGGGATATTAAAGGATGCAGCCCTTGATCTGCTGAAACTTCATATCCCTCAGCCAAGTCTTAAAGAGAAAATAAATGCAGCTCAGGCTGCCTTGAAAAAAGCCAATGAAGTTGGGCTGACTGCAATCCATGACATGGGTTCTTCCTCAAACCTTGAGGTTTATCGCACACTCTGGCAGCAGAACAAGCTTACGGCCAGGATTTGTCTTTACCTTCCTATAACTGAGGTTTCCCACCTTTCTTCTCTCCAGCTACCCTTAATGTCTGACAATGATTTTTTAAAAGTGGGTGGATTTAAAGGTTTTATAGATGGTTCCTTAGGTTCAGAGACAGCCTTGTTCTTTGAGCCTTATGTCGATAATCCTGCTCATAAGGGATTGTTTCATTCCCAGATGCTTCCTGAGGGGATTATGGCTAGGCGTATTTTAGAAGCCGACAAAGCTGGCTTACAGGTAGCTATTCATGCTATTGGCGATAGAGCTAATCATGTTCTTCTTGACATTTTCGAAAATATTCAAATCTCCAATCCAATTAGAGACAGAAGGTGGCGCTGTGAACATGCACAGCATCTCATTCCTGAAGATATGACTAGAATGGCCAAGCTGGGAGTGATTGCTTCTGTTCAACCTTATCATCTTGTCGAAGATGGCTGCTGGGCAGAAAAGAAAATAGGAAGAAAAAGATGTCAAACAAGCTATGCCTATAAATCTCTATTAGATCAAGGTATCCGACTCCTCGGCGGTTCGGATTGGCCTGTAGCTCCTTTGAATCCTTTGACAGGAATTTATGCAGCTGTAAGTCGGCAAACTCTGAACGGCAAAAATCCAGCGGGGTGGTTTCCCGAACAAAAAATTTCTGTCGAAGAGGCGATTAAAGCCTATACTATTAATGGAGCCTATGCTGAGTTTATGGAGGAAGAAAGAGGCTCTATAGAAAAAGGGAAATTGGCTGATTTAGTAGTTTTAGAGCAGAATCTTTTCCATCTTCCAGTTGAAGCCCTTAGCCAGGTAGCTGTTAGAATGACCATCGTCAATGGGAAAATAGTCTTTTCCAGGCATCGGGTTTAGATGATTTATTTACAAATTTTCTTATTAGTAGTTTCTTTTGCTTTACTCTTTAAATGTGCTGATTTCTTTGTCACGGGGGCAGTATGTATTGCCAAAATATTGAATGTCTCGCGGATGATAGTCGGTATTGCCCTGGTAGGATTAGCCACCACTGCTCCTGAATTTGGAGTCTCTGTCCAGGCTGCTTTTCTGGGGCATCCAGAGATTGCCCTGGGTAATGCTATCGGCTCTGTTGTCTGTGATGATGGAGTGGCTTTAGCTCTGGCTGCCATTCTTTCACCGGTAATAATTTTTGTTAACTGCCGCTTATTGGAGATTGCCGGAATTTTCCTTCTTTCGATTGATGTTGGAGCTTACCTTTTGGCAAGGAATGGAACTATTGGTCGCTTAGAGGGAATTCTTTTTATCGTAATCTTATGCCTTTACTACGTTTTTATTGTTAGAGGCAAGAATCTACATTTGGAGAGGCCAACTCTTGGTCAGCTAAAGATTATGAGGGTAGAACCTTCACCACCTTCTCCTAAATGGCCGGCTTTGAAAAAGCCTCTTTTTTTATTTACTGGAGGGATAGTAGGGGTTATTATTACCAGCCGATTGGTAATTTGGGCTTCTCTTCACATCGCCCGCTATTTTTCAATTTCAGAGACGGTTATAGGCTTAACTATTATTGCCATTGGCACTTCCCTGCCTGAAATAAGCACGGCCATTACAGCTGCTCTGAAAAAAGAGGGGGAAATAGCTGTGGGCAATATAATTGGAGCCGACATTCTTAATATTCTCTGGATTATAGGAGTTTCTTCGGTTGTTAATCCTATTACCGTTGACCTTAAAGTGATTAATTTTACTTTTCCTTATATGATTTTGATTGTGACTGTTATGTTAGTCAGTATGCGTCTGGGATGCCGCTTGGGAAAGGCTAAGGGAATTATTCTATTTATATTATATGGGCTTTATTTAGGGTTAACTCTCACGTTTTTTGGATGAAGTTTGATTAAGGTTGCTTTTTGTTGTCATTGAAAAAATTTTTTGTTAATATAATCCATCTTTAAGGAAAGGAGGAAGATATGAGTGTGGGTGTTATCAATGAAAGTGGAAAAATAGAAAACCGGGTTAGTTTAACTCCAAGCAGTGTCTCTCTTTTGGTTGAAAAAGGACATACTGTCTATATTCAAGCTGGAGCAGGTCTGAAATCAGGCTATTCTAATGAAGAATATGCTTCTCTTGGAGCTAAAATCGTTTTTACTAAAGAAGAAGTTTTTGGTCGTTCAGATGTTGTCCTTAATATTTCTCCTCTTAGTAAGGAAGAATGTGGCCTGATAAAAAAAGGCCAGATTTTATTTGGCTTTCAGCATTTGGCTGTTGCTCGAAAAAGCTTAATCGAAGAACTTCTTAGGAAAGAAGTAACCATTATTGGCTATGAAATAATTCAGAGGGATAATGGTGTCCTGCCTTTTATTGAGAGTTTAAGCGAGATTGCTGGACAGATGTGCCTTTTTATTTCCGGCCATTATCTTCAGACAAGTCAAGGTGGAAAAGGGGTGATAATGGGAGGAGTTGTAACTGTGCCTCCAGCGACAGCAATCATTGTCGGTAGTGGGGTCTTAGCCCGCAGTGCTATTAAGGCCTTGCTTGGGGCTGGAGCTCATACCATTGCTTTAGGTCGGGATATGGAAAGGCTGAGAGAGCTGGAGGAGATGACTTCTGGCCGTCTGATAACTCTTATTGCCAGCAATTACAACTTAGCGCGTATGGTCAAAATTGCAGACATTCTAGTTGGAGCTGTTCTCAGGCCTGGAGAGAGAGCGCCAATCATGATCACCAAGGACATGGTCAAGAGCATGAAAAAAGGATCAATAATTATTGATCTGGCCATAGATCAGGGGGGGTGTATTGAGACTAGTCGTTTAACTACTCTTGAACAGCCCACTTTTGTTGAAGAAGGCGTTATTCATTATTGTGTTCCCAATATTACCTCGGCTGTAAGCCGGACTTCAACCAAAGTTTTGTCTAATATGGTGACTCCTTATTTGCTGAAGATAGGAGAAAAGGGGTTGGATGAGACCTTAAAAGGTGATAGAACCTTGGTCAGAGGATTGTATGTTTATCATGGGAATATTGTCAGAAAAACTTTTGCTGAAAGGTTTGGATTAAAATATCAAGAATTTTCTTTAGTTTGATTTCTCAGAATAACAAATGGAGCAAATATTAAGACAGTTTAAGCCCCAACAGAGAAATCTTATTCATATTCTTCATCAGGTCCAGCATAAATATGGTTATATTCCAGCTGAAGCTATCTCCAGGATATCCGACTATTTAAAGATTTCAGAAAGTGAGATATTTGGAGTTCTGACTTTTTACAAGGCTTTTACTTTAGAACCAAGAGGCCAACATTTAATTACAGTCTGTCTGGGCACTGCTTGTCATGTTAGAGGCGGAGATAAGATTGCTGATGATTTTGCTCGCAAACTAAATATCAAGGTTGGCCAAACAACCCCCGATCGAAAATTTACCCTGGAAACAGTTAACTGTTTAGGATGCTGTGCTATTGGTCCGGTAGTAGTAGTTGATGGTAAATATTATTCCTATACTACCTTGAAAAAAGTGGATTCTATACTAAGCGAGTACAAATAAATGACAGACATGTTTAAAGAAAAGATAACTCAACCTGAAAAACTTTTAGAATGGAAGAAGAAGATTATTGCCTCTCGTCCTATCTATGAGAAAACAATTGTCGTCTCCTCTGGGACCTGCGGCCAAGCCAGCGGATCTTTACCAGTGATTGAGGCTTTAAAAGCTGAGATTAAGAAAAGAGGCCTTGGAGGGAGGGTCGGTCTCAAGATAACAGGTTGCCATGGTTTTTGTCAGCTGGAACCTAATATAATTATTTATCCAGGTGAAATTTTTTATAAGAACCTTAAAGCTGATGATGTCCCTCAAATAATTGAGGAGACGATTTTAAAAGATAAGATTATTCCTTCTCTTGTCTACGAAGATACCAAAACCAAAAAGAAGGTGATCAAGCAGAAAGATATACCTTTTTATCAAAAACAAATAAGACTCTTGACAGAAAATAACTTGAGAGTCGACCCTACCAATATCGAAGATTATATTGTTATTGATGGTTACCAGGCCTTAGCCAAAATTCTTTTTAATATGACTTCCGAAGAGGTAATTGAAGAAGTTAAGGCCTCAGGTTTAAGAGGGCGGGGTGGCGCTGGTTTTCCAACCGGACGCAAATGGGAGATCTGTCGGGCCTCTAAGGCAGAGGTGAAATACATAATTTGTAATGCTGACGAGGGAGACCCTGGAGCTTATATGGACCGCAGTCTTCTGGAAGGAAACCCTCACAGTGTAATTGAAGGTATGATTATCGGAGCTTATGCCATTGGAGCCAATGAAGGCTACATTTATGTCAGGATGGAATATCCCCTCGCTGTTAAACATGTAACAATAGCTCTGGAACAGGCAAAGGCAGCTGGACTTTTGGGAAAGTCAATAATGGGATCGGAATTTAGCTTTGATATTCATGTGGTCGAGGGAGCCGGGGCTTTTGTCTCCGGAGAAGAAACTTCTTTGATAGCTTCAATTGAAGGACGTCGGGCTTTTCCCCGGCAGAGACCTCCTTTTCCAGCTCAATCAGGTTTATGGGGTAAGCCCACCAATATCAACAATGTTGAGACCTGGGCTAACGTGCCTCTTATCATTAATAAGGGTGCTGAATGGTATTCTCAGATTGGGAGCCAAATGAGCAAGGGAACCAAGATTTTTTCTTTAGTGGGTAAAATAAGAAATACAGGTTTAGTTGAAGTTCCGATGGGCATTACTCTTAAAGAAATTATTTATGATATAGGAGGCGGGATAAAGGATGATAAGAAATTTAAAGCTGTCCAGACAGGAGGTCCTTCTGGAGGATGTATTCCTGCCTCAATGCTTAATTTGACTGTAGATTATGATACTTTAACTAAGGCTGGCTCAATCATGGGTTCTGGGGGAATGATTGTCATGGATGAAGAAACCTGTATGGTTGATGTAGCTCGTTATTTTCTAAATTTTACTCAAGAAGAATCCTGCGGTAAGTGTGTTCCCTGTCGGGTGGGAACCAGACAGATGGTAGAGATTTTAACCAGAATTACTCAGGGTAAAGGGGAAGAGGGGGACCTGGAGATACTCGAAAATCTGGCTAAAACAGTGAAGGCTGCTTCCCTTTGTGGCTTAGGCCAAACCGCCCCAAATCCCGTTTTAACCACGCTTCGTTATTTCCGCCAGGAATATGAAGCTCATATTAAAAATAAAGCCTGCCCAGCTTTAGTCTGCAAAGATTTGATTGTTTATTATATTGAACCAGAAAAATGTGTCGGCTGCCTTCTTTGTTTGAAGAGCTGTCCAGCTGGAGCCATTTCTGGAGAAAGGAAAAAAGTTCATGTTATCGATCAGAATTTATGTATAAAATGCGGGGCCTGTCTTGATGTTTGTCCCCCTAAAGTAAAAGCTGTTTCTAAATATACAGGCCAGAAAAGAGATAGGCTACTTAAAAAATCTTTGAGAAAAAAGCGGTAAAATGAAGATTATCATTAATGGCCAGCTCTTAGAAGTAGAAGGTAAAAAGACTATCCTCGAGGTAGCCAGAGAGAACAATATTTTTATCCCTTCCCTCTGTGATCACCCTTACTTGGAGCCTTTCAGCGGCTGCCGCCTGTGCATTGTGGAGATTAAGGGAAGAAGAGGATTCCCTCCTTCCTGCGGAACCTATGTTGAAGAGGGCATGGAAATAAAAACAGATACTCCTCAACTGCAGAAGATTAGAAGACAAATTTTAGAACTTATTCTTTCCGAGCATCCCCATGCTTGCCTAATCTGCAGCGAAAAAGAGAATTGCGACGAATATAAGTCCACTATCCGAAAAGTGAGTGAGGTTACAGGTTGTGTTTTTTGCCCTAATAACGGCCGCTGTGACCTTCAGGATGTAGTTCAAGCTTTGAAAATCAATCGAGTAAATTTTCCAGCCCTTTACCGTAACTATGAAGTCAAGAGAGAGGATCCTTTTTTTGACCGCAATTATAATCTTTGTATCTTGTGCGGAAGATGTGTCAGAGTCTGTCAAGAACTGAGGGGGGCTTCGGCTCTTTCCTTTGTTTTTAGAGGCTCAAGGGCAGTGGTTGGAACGGTTCTCGACCGACCACTTTTAGAATCGGGTTGCCAATTTTGTGGGGCCTGTGTTGATATCTGCCCTACTGGAGCCTTAACAGAAAGAGCTATTAAATATGAACTTCTGCCTGATGAGTCAGTTACAACTATCTGTTCCCTTTGTCCGTTGGGCTGTGAAATGAAAGTAGATTTGATAAAAGGCAGGATATTGAACTCAAAACCTTTGGCCGAAGGAAAGGTTAATCATGGGCAGGCCTGCGTCAAAGGCCGCTTTACTCTTAGGGAGTTAGCCTATAGCCCTAAAAGGATTTTAAAGCCTTTGATTAGGAAGAAGAAAAAATTGGAAGAAGTCAGCTGGGATGAAGCTTTGGATTTTGTAGCTAAAAAGTTAAGAGCTTACAAAGGTGATGAAATTGGAGTTATTCCTTCCTCAGAAATAACTCTTGAAGATGGCTATCTTTTATATAAATTCGCTCATAATGTTTTAAAAACTAGAAATATGATGAGGGTAAGGATTCAATCTCCTTTAGAACTTTATAAAAAGATAATCGAGAAGAATGGGCCGGCTGGAGATTATAATTTCAGCTTAGAAGCAATTTCTAAAGCTAAATTAATATTTATAATTAATGAAGATATAGTCACTTCTTATCCTATAATCTGGCTGGCAATTCTCAAAGCTGTTAAGAAAGGAGCCAAACTTGTTATAGCTTCGCCTGTAGAGTTTTTTTGGAGTCGTTTCTCTTCAATTTTCCTTAAGCTGAAGCCCGGTTCGGAATTCTATCTCCTTAGCTTTATTTCCAAATATTTCTTAGAAGAGGTCCATCTCAAATCACTATCCGAGATTAAAAACTTTGATTCTTTCCGAAATTTCCTGGACAAATTTGAGGTTGCTCGGGTCAAGGAGATTGTAGGCCTAAGGGAAGAGACTCTGAAAGAAACGGCTCACCTTCTTCATGAAGATTCTCCGCTCTTTATTTTTGGCCCAGGCTTGTCCCTGGGTGCTGGCGGGTCTCAGAGCCTTGAAGCTCTCTGGAACTTAACTCTGTTAACTGGTGGCAGACTTATTCCTTTGAGTTTGGATTGTGATCAACGGGGAATGATGGAAATTGAGAATCATTTTTCTTCTTCTTTTGCTGACGAGCAAACGATTTTTACTCAATTGTCTGATTCTAAAATAAAAGCCATATACGCAGTAGGGGGTATCCCTCACTTTAAGAGGAGGCCTGAGTTTCTAGTAATTCAGGATTCGTTTTTAAGTGAAAAAGCCAGCCAGGCTGATGCCCTCCTCCCTGCGGCCACTTTTTTAGAAATAGAGGGGACCTTGGTCAACACAGAAGGCAGAATTCAGAAATTGAACAAAGTTATTAATACTTTAGGAGAGGCTCAACCAGATTGGTGGATAATATCTAAAATTGCTCAAAAAATGGGAAGTAAAGATTTTGGCTATAAAAGAGCTTCTTCGATCATGAAAGAAATACAGCAGTCAATTCCAGCTTTGGCTAAAGCTTCTTACTCTCAGCTAGCCAAAAGAAAGGATGTTTTTATTTCTTCCCAGGCAAGCAAAGACCAGAATAAATTTATGCTGACAGATACTCTTCCCTCAAAAGCAAAATTAGGAAAAAAGTACCCTTATCTTCTTCTTCTCAGATATAATTCAGATCATTACCGCAATCTTATTCTCAGTCAGGAAGTGAAAGGTTTAAGCAGGATTAGAGACTCAAGATGGGTTGAGATCTCTCCTCAAGATGCCCAGCAATTGAATTTAAGAGAGGGGGAGATTATAATTGTCAAATCCTCCAGCGGCCAGTTTAAGGGAATTACTAAAATTTCCGAGGCCCTGCCTCAAGGGATTTTAAGGGCAAGTTTTTTACCTGAACAAGATTCAGAGTATTCCTCTCTAGCTTTGTTTTCTTCGGGAAAAGATCAGCTTTGTTTAGGCCCCATAGCTGTCAAAATTATAAGAGGAAAATAATGGCTAAAGTCTTAAAAAGAGAGCGTTTGGTCCCCAATATTCACTTAATTGAGGTCGAGGCGCCTGAAATTGCTAAAAAATGTAAGCCGGGCCAATTTGTCATTATTATGCCTGATGAATTAGGCGAGAGAATCCCTTTAACCATTGCCGATTGGGATAGCGAGAGAGGCTCTATTACAGCTGTTTTTCTGGTTGTAGGAACTTCTACTCACAAACTTTCTTTGCTCAAAGAAGGAGATGAAGTTCCGGTTTTTGTCGGTCCTTTGGGCAAACCGTCTGAAATAGCTAAATTCGGCACTGTGATTTGTGCTGGTGGGTGTTACGGGATTGGAGCTATATATCCTATTGCTCGTGCTCTCAAGAAAGCAAAAAATAAAATTATTACTCTTTTGGATATAAAAGCCAGTTATCTTCTCTATTGGGAGGAAAGGTTTAAAGAAATTAGCGATGAATTTTATGTTTCTTCAAGGGACAATTATTATAATTGTAAAGATTATGTTCCTGCCGTCCTCAAGGATATCCTGAAGAGGAAGGCCAGGATAGATCGGGTGATCTCTATCGGTTGTACTTATCTGATGTATACCTGTGCTGAGGCCACCCGGCCCCTGGGCGTAAAAACCATGGTCAGTCTCAATCCTATTATGGTTGACGGCACTGGGATGTGCGGAGCTTGCCGGGTAACAGTTGGAGGCAAGACAAAATTTGCCTGTGTTGATGGGCCCGAATTTGATGGACATCTGGTCAATTGGGAAGAGCTTTTTGCCCGAAGGAAGACCTATTTTGACGATGAAATTCAATCCTTATCTTTTTGGGAGAAGAAAAATTTTTCTTAAGCTCTAAGCTATGAAGTGAAAAAATGAGTCAAGATAAAGAATTATCCCCGGAAGTCAAAAAAAGGCTACGTCAAGCCTTTAACCAGGAATGGCGGAAGGAACTGCGTAAATCTCTTCCTGTTAGAGAAAGAATAAAGATTCCTCGCCAGAAAATGCCCGAACGGGACCCTGAAGTTAGAAACAAAGATTTTAATGAGGTTAATCTGGGTTTGGAGGCAAAACTTGCTAGAGAAGAAGCCCGCCGTTGTTTGGATTGTGCTAATCCCTCGTGTGTGAAAGGTTGTCCGGTAGGGATTGATATTCCAACATTTGTCAAATTAGTTGAGATCGGTGATTTTATTAAGAGTGTTAGAAAGATAAAAGAGGCCAACTCTCTTCCGGCTATTTGCGGCCGGGTATGTCCTCAGGAGTCTCAATGTGAGGCCGTCTGTAATTTGAAAAAAGCAACAGGAGTATCGGTGGCCATTGGCAATTTAGAAAGATTTGTCTCAGATTATGAAAGGGCTCAGGGGGAAATCTATATCCCCGAAATCCCTCCTTCAACTGGTCATAAAGTGGCCGTTATCGGAGCTGGTCCAGCCGGCTTGACTGTAGCTGGAGAGCTGGCAAAAAAAGGACATAAAATCACTATTTTTGAAGCTCTTCATGTGGCAGGTGGCGTTTTGGTTTATGGTATTCCTGAATTCAGGCTGCCGAAGGCCATCCTGGAATCAGAAGTAGAATATTTGAAAAAACTGGGAGTAGAACTTAGGACAAACTTTATCGTTGGTAAGACAGCCACTTTGGAAGATTTAAAGAAAGAAGGTTATGAAGCTTTTTTTATCGGCACTGGAGCAGGCCTGCCTAATTTTATGCGTATTCCTGGAGAGAATCTGATCGGAGTCTACTCAGCCAATGAATATTTAACCAGAGTCAATCTGATGAAAGCTTATAAGTTTCCTGAATATGATACACCTATATTTTTGGCCAGACGGGCTGCGGTTATAGGCGGTGGTAATGTGGCTATGGATTCGGTACGAACTGCGAAAAGGCTAGGGGCAGAACAGGCCATTATCGTCTACCGCCGCTCGCGGGTAGAAATGCCAGCCCGAATTGAAGAAATAAAGCATGCTGAGGAAGAAGGTATTGAATTCCATTTTCTTACTGCTCCCATCAGGTATATTGGCGATGACCAGGGACGAGTTAAGGCTATGGAATGTATAAAAATGAAACTTGGGGAACCTGATTCTTCCGGCAGGCGTCGTCCTATTCCTATTGAGGGTTCAGAGTTCACCATGGAAGTAGATTTGGTGGTGGTGGCTATTGGCCAAAGCCCTAATCCTTTGATTCCCCAAACAACGCCTCAACTTAAAGTAGGGAAATGGGGAAATGTTGAAGTTGATTGGAATACTATGGCTACAGGCATGGAAGGCGTTTATGCCGGGGGAGATATTGTTAGAGGTGGAGCCACAGTTATTCTGGCCATGGGAGATGGTCGGGTAGCTGCTGCTGAAATTGATAAATATTTAAAAATCCGTGGGCGGTCTAAGGGTAAAAAATAAAAATAGAAGCTGCTGTCTTTAAGGAAAACCGCCTAGAAGGTAGGTGAAAAAAAATGTCATGTGTTGATGATTACAAAAAAAAGTTGGTCTCAGCTGAAGAAGCGGTAGCTGAAATTAAAAGCCGTAGCCGAGTTTATATCAGCGGCAATGCTGCTACTCCTTATGTATTATTAAAGGCCTTAGCCTCGAGGAAGGATGAACTGGAAGGGGTAGAGCTGGTTCACGTTCTTTTAATGGGCGAAGATCCTCTTTCTAAGCCTGAAATGGAAGGCCATTTCCGCCATAATTCTCTTTTTGTCGGCCCGGCTGACCGTAAAGCCATCAATGAAGGAAGAGCTGGCTATGTGCCTATTTTCCTCCATCAAATACCAAATTTATTCTATTCTGGTCAGATGCCCATAGATGTAGCCATGGTCCATCTATCTCCTCCTGATGAACATGGGTTTATGAGCTTTGGAGCCGAAGTCTTAGCTTCCAAAGCTGCTGCTGAAACAGCCAAAATTGTCATCGCTCAGGTAAATGAAAAGATGCCGCGTATTCTGGGAGATTCTTTTATTCATGTGTCGAGAGTCCATAAAATTGTTGAAGTTTCTGAACCTTTACCTCAGCTTGAGAAAAAACCTTTTAGTGAAGTAGAAAGAAAGATAGGAAACTTTATTGCTGATTTAATCGAGGATGGCTCAACCTTGCAGTTAGGCATTGGGGGAATACCGGATGCTGTTCTCTCTGCTTTGAAGGGTCGTCGGGATTTAGGAATCCACACCGAGATGGTCTCCGATGGAGTCATGGAAGCCATTGAAGAGGGAACCATTACTGGAGCCAAAAAAACCTTTCATCCTTATAAGGTAATTTTGACTTTTATTTTAGGCTCCGATAGGCTCTATGAATTTGCTGATAATAATCCTATCTTTGAAGGACATCCTGTAGATTACACTAACCATCCTTTCAATGTCTCTCGCAATGATAATATGGTAGCCATCAATTCAGCTATTGAGGTTGATATAACTGGTCAGGTTTGTTCGGACTCTATTGGTACTTACATTTACAGCGGGTTTGGGGGACAGGTCGATTTCATTCGGGGCGCAGCTCAATCCAAGGGAGGTAAACCAATTATTGCTCTTCCTTCTACGGCTAAAAATGGTGAAATATCACGCATCGTTCCCTTTCTGAAAAAAGGGGCCGGGGTGGTTACTACCCGGGCCGATGTTAAGTATGTAGTCACTGAGTATGGGGTAGCTTACCTTCATGGAAAAAACCTCCAGGAAAGAACAAAAGCTCTGATCAGTATTGCTCACCCTAAATTTAGGCCGGACCTGATAAAAGAAGCTAAGGAAAGAAACCTCTTAGACTGAGACAGGCCAGGAAGATTTTAAAAATTAAATATGCATCAATCACAACTTTTTCCTTCTGAGGAAGACCATATTGGTACCGATGAATCGGGCAAAGGGGATTATTTTGGCCCTTTAGTAGTGGCCGCCGTCTTTATCCCGATCAAGCAAGAGCCTGTTCTAAAAGAACTGGGAGTGAAAGATAGTAAAAAGTTTTCTGATAATCGGGTCAGAGAAATGGCTGAGGTCATAAAAAGAGGTTATAAATATTCCTTGGTTGTCATTGGTCCTGAAAAATATAATGAACTTTACGCCAAACTGAGAAATTTAAACAGAATTCTGGCTTGGGCTCACAGCCGTGCTATAGAGAATATACTGGAAGAAGTGCCCTGCTCTTTAGCCATAACAGATCAATTTGGGGATAAGCTTTATGTGCTTAATGCCCTGATGAAGAAAGGAAAGAAGATCGAGCTTATTCAGAGACCCAAAGCAGAAGAAGATTTAGCTGTGGCTGCAGCCTCAATTTTAGCCAGGGCTGAATTTCTGAAGCGTCTCTATTTCCTTTCCCAAGAAGTGGGAATGGATCTTCCTAAAGGCTCTTCTCCTCGAACTGAAGAAGCCGGCCTTAAATTGATCAATCTTCATGGAGAAAAGATTCTGGATAAAGTAGCTAAAAAGCACTTTAAACTGACGCCCAGAATATTAACAACTTCGAGGGAAAAAAGTGACTGAAAGACTCTATTTTAAGAATCCTTACCGAACAGAATTTGAAGCTGATGTTGTCGAGAGGCTTATTTATGAAAAAAAGCCTGCTCTCATACTTAACCAGACCTGTTTTTACCCAGAATCAGGGGGGCAGCCGGCAGATAAAGGCACAATAGACGGAATTGAAGTGGTTGATGTGCTGGAGATAGATGAAAGGGTTGTTCACCTTATTGAGAGAGAAATTACAGCCACCAAAATTAAAGGTCAGATTAATTGGTCGAGGCGATTTGATCATATGCAGCAGCATTCTGGCCAGCACATTCTTTCTCAAAGTTTTTATGAATTATTTGGGGCTGAGACTCTTTCTTTCCATTTGGGTCAGGAAGTCTCGTCGATAGAGGTAGATTTAAGGAATATAAAAGAAGAAGGTGTATTCAGGGTTGAGAAAAGAGCTAATGAGGTTATTTTTCAAAATAGACTGATAAAAACCTATTTTGTTAAGGATAATGAACTAAAGAATATTCCTTTAAGAAAACCTCCGAAGAAAAAGGGTCTGATCAGAATTGTCGAGGTTTCAGACTTTGATTATTCAGCCTGTGGTGGTACTCACCTTAAAAGGACAGGGGAGATAGGCCTTATTAAGATTCTTAAATGGGAGAGGATAAGGAATAATATTAGATTTGAATTTGTCTGTGGCCGTAGAGCTCTTGGAGATTATGATTTCAAAAACAGTCTTATTAGGCAGCTTTGCCAGAAATTTACTGTCCATGAGCGAGAAATTTTATCTTCGGTGGAGAGGCATTTGTCTGAACTAAAGGCCCAAAGAAAAATTAATAAAAAAATCCAGAATAGACTGATTGAATATGAAGCTCAGGATATTGCCAAAAAGAGCAAAGGAAATATTATTAAAAATGTATTTAGCGATAGAACCAGGAAGGAAGTAAAATTTTTAGCCCTTAATGTAATCAGGGCTGGTCAATTTGCAGTTATCTACGGTGTGAGAGAGAAAGAGAGGATTTATCTGATTTTAGCCCATTCAGATTCTATTGATATTGATTTTAGAGAGTTGGTGCCCAAGCTAGCTGAGTTGATAAAGGGAAAAGGAGGCGGTCAGCCCTCTTTAGTAGAGATGGCCGGCCAAGCCGTTGAGAATCTTTCTTTAGCTGTAGATAAAGTTTATGATTTTGTTAAGCAAAAGTTAGGGTGATAAAGCAGGTTATCGGTCTGCTGGTGTAGCAAACCCTACTTATTCATATCTTAGGGAGACGATGGGATCCAGACGAGCGGCTTTTTTGGCAGGAAAAATGCCGAAAAAGAGCCCAACCGAAACAGAGACAAAAAATCCCAGAAAGACAGACCAGAGTGTTACTGAAGCCGGCAGCGGTGTAGCCGCTTTAACCAGAAGGGCTATTAAAAAGCCGATGATTATTCCCAGAATGCCTCCGGTTCCTGTTAGAAAAATAGCTTCTACTAGAAACTGCTTGAGGATATCTCCTGGTCGAGCCCCGATAGCTTTGCGGATGCCTATTTCTCTGGTTCTTTCTTTGACCGAGACGAGCATAATATTCATAACTCCGATCCCACCCACCAGAAGACCAATAGAGGAGATAACTATCATAACTAAATAAGCTGCTCCTGTTAGTTGATTATAAAGATTTAGGAGTGTGTCTTGAGTGTAGACAGCAAAATCGTTTGGTTTACCAAAAGGCACTTTTCTTCTTTTTCTGAGCAAGTTGATGATCTGATCGATAGTATCAGGGAGGTAGCCGTGTTTGGTAGGAATAGCTATTATTTGTAAATTGCCCAGATCGTAGGGGAAATATTTCATTAGAGAGGTAATGGGCAGGCCGACAAAGTTATCTTGACTTTGACCAAACATACTCCCCCTTTTTTTCAAGACTCCAACCACCGTAAATTTTTCAGGCCCAATTCTTATTTCTTTGCCCAAGGGCTGGGTATGGGGGAATAAAGTTTCAGCCAGTTCAGCTCCTAAAACGCAGACCCTTGTCCTGTGAGATACATCTGATTCAGTGATAAATCTACCTTCTTCTGGAAGATAAACAGAGAGGACCTGAGGAAATTTATCATTCATACCTAAAACCAAGGCATCCTCGCTTTTAATATCTCTATATTTGATAGAAATACCCTCAAATATGTTGGCTGTCAGACTTACGGCTACTGCTTTCACCAGAGAACATTCTCTTTCAATAGCTAAAGCATCATCGAAAGTAAGATCTTTTCTTTGTCTTTCTTCTTCAGAGCGTCGTCCCATTTGAATACCGGGTTCGTATTTTTCGACAATAATAAGATCTGAGCCGACAGATTCTAACTGACTTAAAAAAGACCGATTTAAACCTTGGATAATAGATACCATACCGATGACAGTCATAACGCCGATCATGATTCCCAATAAGGTCAGAAAGGAACGGAGCTTATGAGTTTTTATGGAGTCAAAGGCCATGGCTCCAATTTCTCTTAGAATTCCCAATCTCATTGTTCTGACCGTAATGATTCTATAGGATTAAGGCGAGAAGCTTTACTGGCAGGATAAAGGCCAAAAAAGATACCGACTGAAGCTGAGACAAGGATGGCAATGATAATAGATGTCGGGTCAAGAGCTGAGGGCATAGAAGTAGCAGCGCTGACTATTTTGGCAATAATAAAGCCTAAGATAATACCAATTATGCCTCCGGTGGCTGACAGGGAAGCTGATTCAATCAGGAATTGAAATAGAATATCAAGGCGACGGGCTCCGACGGCCATGCGAATGCCGATTTCCTTGGTTCTTTCAGTAACTGAAACCAGCATAATATTCATGACTACAATCCCGCCTACGATGAGAGCAATGGAGGAAATGGCAATCATGGCAAAATAGATGCTGGTAGTAGCCCCTTTGTAGAATTGAATAAAAGTATCTGAGCTCATAAAAGAAAAATCATCTGGCTGATTAAAAGATCTATGATGCCTGGAGCGGAGGATAGTCCTCACTTCTTCTTGAGCTTTGACCATCTGTTCTTGGGAAGAGGTGTGAACATTAATGCTGATGCTCCGTCTGGATCCGTAAATTTTCTGAAAAGTAGTGATAGGAATGCGGACATAATTATCTTGGCTCATGCCCAGAATTTTTCCTTTCTTGATGCCTAGACCGATTACACGAAAATTGTGGGGGCCTATCTTAATCCACTTTCCCAAAGGATCAATATGGGGAAAAAGCTTCTCAGCTACGTCAGCCCCGATGATACATACGTATCGAGAGCTGTTTTCATCTTCTCGTTGAATATGTCTTCCTCTTTCCAGTTCTTCTACAGTTCCTATCATATGATCAAGATAAGTGACACCTCTGATTTCTACATCTTTAAGATATTGGTTTCCGAATTTTACAGTTCTTGAGGTGCTGGTTGTAGCTCCAACCAGATCACATTCCTGGCATTGATTGCGAATAGCCTTCATATCATCCATAGTCAGGTTTTTTCTTTTAAGTTGTTCTCTAAATTCTTTAAGTGACCTGACTGTCATCGAGAATTTGCTGATTGAAAAATCATTGGCCCCAAAAAAGGCCATTTTGGTATAAACATAATTGTTTAAGCCCTGGATAATAGAGACGACAGCTATTATAGTCAGGACTCCGATAATTATTCCTAAAAGAGTCAGAAAGGTCCTCAGCTTGTTAGACCAGAGTGAGCTCATGGCCATGGCCACAGATTCACTAACATTAATTCTTGCCATTTTTCTTTTTAGTTTAAATTACCTCTTGAATTTGTATTATATATAATACGTGATAATGAAGGAAAGAGTTTTTAGAGATGGGAAGGATGCGTATTTCCAGCAAATTGTTAAGTTGATATATCCTTGACAACTTGATTGAGAGACAACAAAATGGATGCAGTAGAAATTAACTGAATAAGAGGAATGAGGATGATAGAGAACAAAAATCAGAAATTTCCAGGTTATTTATCAACTTGTTTTTATTTTGATAATCCAAGGCCCGAAAATACCCAGAAGACGCTGGAAATAGCAGCTAAAAGAGCTGAAGAGCTTGAAGTTCAAAATGTAATAGTGGCCTCTTCATCAGGGAAGACGGGATTAATGGCTGCCCGCTATTTCCCAGCCAGAAATTTAGTGATTGTTACCCATTCTACTGGATTTTTGAAGCCAGATTATCAAGAACTGAAAGCTGAGCTGAGAGAAAAAATAATAGAGGCTGGGGCTAAAGTTTTGACCTGTCAAAATGCTTTAGGTGGGGTTGGTCGAGCTGCCAGAAAAAAACTTCAAAATTTTTTTGACCTTAAAATTATGGATATATTGGCTAAACCCCGACTATTTTAAAGGTAAAGAGTAAACAGTAAACAGTGAGGAGTAAGGAGTGGGAATAAAGGAGTGTAGGGCCCGTTGTCCTCAGCGGGCCGTTTATAATAAATAGGGGAGGGTCTGCTGAGGACAGCAAACCGTTTAAATCGTAAAGCGAAAGAGGTAGCAAGTAAACAGTAAGGAGTAAATAAATGAGAAAAAAATTTTTAGGAGTGTTGATAATTCTTTTTATCCTGCTATTTATGTCCAAAGTTTATGCTCGGGGGGGGCTCTATTTTGGAGTTCAAGCAGGCTATTCAGCCCAGAAACCCAGTCTGAAAAACGTTAACTTTAACACTGACACCACTTTTCTGTATGGATTGCGAGCTGGTCTTAAAATCATGATGATAGCTGTGGAAATTAATTATTTTCAAGCTGCACATAATTTGGATGTGGCTGACTTGATAGCCCTAGATTGGGGAGGAAGGCAAGTCGATTATAATTTTATTGGCTTAAATTTTAAATATTTTTTCCCTTTTTTTCTCATCCATCCCTATCTTACCATGGGTTATGGTTATTATACGGCCAATATTCATGACATCGATAAAGACAGAGATGGAGGATATAATTTAGGACTTGGACTGGAATTGCATCTGGGTAGCAGGCTTTCTTTATTGGCCGAAGGCAAATATCACCATGTCAGCCTTGATATTGATCAGAGAAAATTTAAGATTGGAGATTTTACTATCAGTGGGGGTTTGAATATTTATTTTTAGCTTAAGATAGAGACCATGGGCAGATGTCTTGGCTGTGGCCGGGAAAGTCCTCTTATTTCAAAGGCTTTAGGTCTATGTCGGGATTGTATTCTGGAAGGCAGCCAGAAAATCCACTCTCGAATCATAAAAGCTCACCAGGAGTCCAGAGAGGCATTTAATCTGAGTCCCTTTCCTCCCCGAGATAAGGAAGGATTACCCTGTAATTATTGTTTTAACCAGTGCCAGATTGGCAGAGGAAAAGCTGGCTTCTGTGGTGTGAGGAAGAATCAGAATGGTCAAAAATTAAGACCTTTTTCTCAAGAAGCATACCTTGCCTGGTATTACGATCCTTTACCTACCAATTGTGTGGCCAGTTGGGTGTGCCCAGGAGGAACAGGAGCTGGCTATCCCGACTATTCTTATAGCCGGGGGCCAGAATATGGATTTAAAAATTTGGCAGTTTTTTATTATGGCTGCACTTTTAATTGTCTTTTTTGTCAGAATTGGCAACACAAACAATTTGGACACCAAATGAAAACGACTTCTGCTAAAGACCTGGTCCAGCATATTGATGAACGGACATCATGTGTATGTTATTTTGGGGGAGACCCTACTCCTCAGCTTCCCCATTCTATCTTTACGGCTCGTTTGGCTCTGTCCCAGAAAAGGAACAAGATATTGAGGTTCTGTTGGGAGACTAATGGAACAATGAACAGCCATTTGTTAGAAACGATTCTGGCTATTGCCTTGGAAAGTGGGGGATGTGTTAAATTCGATCTAAAAACATTCAATCCTCAGCTAAATATGGCCTTATGCGGGAGATCTAACGGGCAGACGTTGAAGAATTTTGAGCTGGCAGCTAATTGGTCATTTAAGAGAAAAGAGCCTCCCCTGGTTATAGCCAGTACTCTTCTTGTCCCAGGATATATAAACACAGAAGAGGTGGGACTTATTGCCAAATTCATAGCTTCTCTTAATCCTGAAATTCCCTATTCTCTTCTGGCCTTTTATCCTCATTTTTATTTTAAAGATTTGCCTTGTACATCGCGAATTCAGGCTGAAGAATCTCGACAAGTAGCTTTAGAGGCAGGCATAAAGAAAGTGAACATTGGCAATATCCATCTATTGACCTGAGGAAAATTAAGATGTTAATGAGATTGAATAAATTTCTAGCCCAAGCAGGTATTTCTTCCAGACGAGAGGCTGATAAGTTAATTGCTGAAGGAAGAGTTTCGGTTAACGGTCAGCAAGTGGAAAATTTGGGAGTAAAGATAGATCCCGAAAAGGATGTGGTTAAGGTAGATGGCCGAAAAGTTAGAAAAGAGGAAGGCCAGGTTTATATTATGCTTAACAAACCCCCAGGCTTTTTAGTTACACTTAAAGACAGCTTTGGGCGAGCGAATATTATGGATTTGTTACCTTCCTTTAAAAAGCGCTTCTTTCCTGTAGGGAGATTGGATTACCACAGCCAGGGATTGTTGCTCTTGACCAATGATGGTCAGCTTACTTTTCGCCTTACTCATCCTCGCTTTAAAATAAAAAAAGTATATTTAGTCAGAATTAAAGGAGAACTGAAGCCAGGTCAGATTTCTCGTTTAGAAAAGGGAATAATATTAGATGGACAGAAAACAGCTCCAGCCAGGATTAAAATTATAAATTCTACTGCTACTGGCTTAGGGCTGAGGATTGAAATCTACGAAGGAAGAAAGCGGGAGATAAGGAGAATGTTTGAAGCCATGGGGTGTAGGGTTGTTTATTTAAAACGAATAAAATTCGGGCCATTGGCCTTGGGAAGTCTTAAAAGGGGTCAATGGCGTTATTTAACTCCCAGAGAGATCTCTCTCCTAAAAAGGCTGACAAAAAGTGAGGTGTAGGCTCCGCTGTCCTCAACAGACCGTCAGATTATATTGCTGTAGGGCTTGCTGTCATCAGCGGGCCGTTTATCCGAGTCAATGAAAAAATCCTTTTTTTTAAAAATGATTGATATTCGTCAAGCAATAGTGTATACTTAAAACCAACGAAAATTAGAAAGAGTCGGATTTATTTTAATGTCTTCTTTCATTAGATAAAAATCTCTTTTGTTATTTTAAAATTAAAAAAGGAAATAAGGTGAATAAATTGAACATTCTTTTAATATATCCCCGTTATCCGAATACTTTTTGGAGTTTTACTTATGCTCTGAAATTTGTTTCTAAAAAAGCATCATTCCCGCCTCTTGGCCTGTTAACAGTAGCCTCTATGCTGCCCAAAGAATGGCCAAAAAAATTAGTAGACTTAAATGTTACTGCCTTGAATGAGTCCGATCTGGAATGGGCTGACTATGTTTTTATTAGTGCAATGATGGTTCAACAAAAGTCCGCTAGAGAAATAATAAAGCTCTGCCGGAAAAAGGGAGTCAAAACTGTGGCCGGTGGTCCCCTTTTTTCCACTCAATACCGAGAATTTGAAGATGTTGATTGCTTTGTTTTAAACGAAGCTGAGGCCTCGCTGCCTCCTTTTTTGGAGGATCTGAAAAAAGGTAATCTTCGCCGTCTTTATAAAGTTAAGAAGTGGCCCGACCTAAGAGAAACACCCGTTCCAAGTTGGGAACTAATTAATATGAGGAAATATGCTTCTATGAACATTCAGTACTCGAGAGGTTGCCCTTACAATTGTGAGTTCTGTGATATACCTTTTCTTAATGGACATCGGCCTCGGACAAAAGATAAAGAGCAAATAATTGAAGAGTTAGATTCTTTATATAAACATGGGTGGCGGGGAAGTGTCTTTTTTGTCGATGATAATTTTATTGGTAATAAGAAAAAATTAAAGAAAGAAATTCTTCCCTTCTTGATAAAATGGATGAAGCAGAAAAAATACCCCTTTTCGTTCTTTACCGAGGCCTCCATAAATCTTTATGATGATAAGGAATTAATTCAATTAATGGTCGAAGCTGGCTTTAATAAAGTATTCATCGGCATTGAAACGCCAAACGAAGACAGTCTTACTGAATGCAATAAGTTTCAGAACAAGAACCGTGATTTACTTTCCTGTGTCAAGAAAATTCAGGAATTTGGCCTTGAAGTTCAGGGAGGTTTTATTGTCGGTTTTGATAGCGATCCTCCTTCTATTTTTGAAAGACAGATCCGCTTTATCCAGAAAAGTGGAATTGTGACAGCCATGGTCGGCTTGCTTAATGCACCTCCTGGCTCCAGACTTTATTCTCGCTTAAAAAGAGAGAAAAGATTGATAAGTAATTCATCCGGTGATAATACAGATTATTCCATAAATTTTGTGCCCAAAATGAACCTTAAAACCCTTCTCAGCGGCTATAAATCTATCATGGATACTATTTATTCACCTCAACATTATTATCAGCGGGTAATGATTTTTCTTAGACAATACAAGCCTCGAATTTTTAAAAGAAAATTCAATCTTGATTTCAGCTATCTCGGGGCTTTTATAAAATCCATTGGCGTCTTAGGAATAAAAGGGAGGGAAAGACTTCATTACTGGAAACTTCTCAGCTGGACATTGTTCAGGCGGCCTCATCTTTTTCCCTTGGCGGTAAAGTTTGCCATTTATGGCTATCATTTTAGAAGAGTAATGAAAGTTTAGTGATCAGATCAAGAAGAAGGTTTAAACTTCTTTTTCCTTTTGTCTTTCTTTCTCAGTTTCTTTTTCAGCTGCGTAAGCTTTCCAGCTTTTAACTAGCCGCTGCAGTTCTTTATCTACCAAATAATTTACAGTGCCTTCTTCAAAAGTTCCATTTTCTTTTCTTTTCCCCGCTTTAACTCCAGTTAAGATTTCAATACCCTCGTCAATGGTTTTAATAGGATAGATATGAAATTTCCCTTTTTTAACTACTTCTACCACATCTTCTCTTAACATAAGATTCTGAACATTTTGGTGGGGAATAATTACACCCTGGCTGCCAGTTAGTCCTTTAGCCTTGCAGACATCGAAAAAGCCCTCGATTTTTTCGTTTACGCCTCCGATCGGCTGGATTTCACCTCTTTGGTTGAGAGAGCCGGTAACGGCGATATCTTGGCGCAGCGGCAATTTGGAGAGGCTGGAAAGAATGGCATAGACTTCAGTCGATGAAGCACTGTCTCCCTCTATTCCAGAGTAAGATTGTTCGAAAGCAATGCTAGCCGAGAGAGAGAAAGGCTTGTTCCAGGCGTATTTTCCTCTTAGGTAGCCTCCCAAGATAAGAACACCTTTGTTATGGGTGCGGCCGCTTAAGTCTGCTTCCCTTTCAATATTGATTACACCTGCTCGTCCTACTGCTGTCCGGGCTGTTATTCTGGTGGGTTTTCCGAAAGAAAATTCACCCATGGCGTAGACAGAAAGTCCGTTTACCTGACCGATAACCTTACCTTGGGTATCGATCATGATGGTTCCTTCTTCAATCATCTCTTGAATTTTATCTTCTATTAAGCTTACGCGTTCAAAGCGTTCTTTGATGGCTTTTTCCACGTGCTGGCGGTCCACTAATGACTGCTTATCTTTTTTTGCCCAATAGCAGGCCTCTCGAATTACATCAGCAATAATATGAAATCGGGTTGATAATTTCTTCTGCCTACCGGCCAGCCTAGTGCCATATTCAATAAGAGCTCCTATTCCCTCTTTATTAAAAGGAATCAATTTATCTGCATCTGTTATTTTTTTTATAAAGGAAGCATATTCTTCAATTGTTTTTTCAGTTTTTTGTGTTTCCGAATCGAATTCGGCTTTTACTTTAAATATCTTCTTGAAATCTTTATCTAAATAATAGAGAAGATTATAAACATGTTCATCTCCAATCATCACCACTTTAACATCGATATCTATAGGCTGGGGTTTAAGTCGACTGGACGAGATGAGATAAATGGTGCTAAAGTTTTGGATTTCGAGCTTACGGTTTCTTAAAGTTCGCTTCAGGGTGGGCCAGACACCTATTTCTACCAAAGCATCCAGAGCATTCATGACTAAATAGCCGCCGTTTGCCTTAAGCAAAGATCCGCCTTTGATTTTGGTGAAGTCACTTTGCCATATTCCAAATCTATTGAGAGTGGCTTCAATCGAGCCAAATAAATTGACATAATTGGGATTAGTTTCAATGACCACGGGTGCTCCTGTTACTCTTGAGTTATCGATAACCAGATTAACTCTGTATTCTAAGAAAGGATCAATAGGTAACTTTTCTTTCTGATCTTTTTTTTCTCCCTTGAAAAGGTCGATATTTTTGATGAGAGTTTGCTCTACATCTTGAAGATACTCTGGAATCTTTGGATAGTTATATTTTTCTCTAATTTCAGCCACAGCTCCGGTGATAATGGGAGTAATGGATTCAGCATCCCATTCTTTTAACATTTGCTTGGTTTTTTCCTCTGTTTCTTTTATTTTCTGAAAAATTTCTTCTAGTTTATCAGTTAATTCTTCATATTTATTTTTCAGCTCTTCCAGCTTTTCCTTAGGAAATTTTCCTTCTCTGACTAAGGCTTCCAGTTTAGCAAAAGGAGTGGGTTTGTTGTCGATTAAAGGCACAAGGTCGGGTTTGACAAAGAGCCCCATCTGGACTTGAATGACAGAAAATCCTTCTTTACCTACTTCTTCTTCAAACTTTTTTAATATTTCTTTTTGTTTATTCTGCTGGCTTTGAATAATACTATCTCTTTTTTCAAGATAGTATTTACTTTTCAAAAGCTCAGGTATGCTCTTTGATAGCATTTTAATCAAATGGTCCATGGCTTGGCGAAATAGTTTTCCTTTGCCGGCTGGCATCTTAATCAACATAGGTTCATCAGGAGCCTTGAAGTTATTGACGTAAAGAATATCATCAGGTGCTTTTTCTCCTTTTTCTAATTTTTCCAAAAGCTGTTTGATAGTGGTTGTCCTGCCCGTACCAACTATGCCTGTGACAAAAATATTGTAGCCAAGGCTTTCTATTTCTAAACCAGTTTGGATGGCTCTTAAGGCTCTTTCCTGGCCAATTATTTCTTCAGAAGTTTTGCACTGAGCGCTGGTTTCAAAAGGAATTTTTAGGGGATCAAGTCTCCAACGGAGTTTCTCTGGAGGCAGCTCTTTAAAGTTTGTAGCAACTTTCATTTTGTCCTCCTTTATTTTGGCTACTGCCTAGTCTATTTTATCATCATTAAAACTTTTGTCCTAAGTTTTTATCACAAAATATAACCTCCAGCAACTTTATATTGGTGTAGGGCCTGCTGTCCTCAGCAGGCAGTTAGCCTTTAAAGCGTGAAACGTGAAAGGAAGAGTCTCTATTTCCGTGATATCCAATAATTAAAGAAGTTATTTATGGCTCCTTACAGGAATCGCGGAAATAGAGATGCTTTTATGATGATTTGATGCAATTTGAAATGGGGATGCTTTCGTTCTTTAATTTAATGATGCAAAATTAAATTTTATCTGATAAAATATGAAAAACTTAGGAGGAAAATAGATTGGATGATATCCAAGTTAAAGAAGTTAAATCAAAAAAGGAATTCAAAAAATTTTTATTATTCCCTTGGCAGATCTATAAAGATGATCCTAATTGGATTCCTCCTCTTCTGGCCGATATGAAGGAAAAACTTGATAAAAAGAAGAATCCATTCTTTGAACATGCTGAAGTTGAACTTTTTATGGCTTACAAAAACGATCAAATAGGGGGTAGAATAGCGGCCATTATTGATGAGAATCATAATGAAATGCATAATGAGAAAGTTGTTTTCTTTGGCCTTTATGAAAGTATAAATGATGTAGAAATAGCGGCTTCTCTTCTAAATATAGTAGCAGAATGGGGTAAAAAAAGGGGAATGGAAATTTTAAGGGGTCCTATGAATCTATCTATGAATGATGAATGTGCTTTCCTGCTGGAGGGATTCGATTCTCCACCTGTAGTTATGATGGCTTATAATCCTCCTTATTATTTGGAGCTAATGGAAAAATGTGGTTTAGTCAAGGCTAAAGACTTATATGCTTTTTATATGACAAAAGATCATGACACGGCCGCCAAGGTGCGAAAGATTGTAGAGAGAGTAAGAAAAGAAACAAAGGTTAAGCTAAGAACTGTGGATATGAAAAATTTGGCTGAAGAAGTGAAAAAAATAAAATTCATTTATAATAATGCCTGGGAGAAGAATTGGGGTTTTGTTCCCTGGACTGAGAGCGAGATGGATTTTATGGTTAAGAAACTTAAACAATTTGCAGACCCGCGCCTGGTTATATTTGCCGAGCACAACGGTAAGCCCATTGGTTTTGCCTTTGGCTTTCCCAATTATAATGAAGTAATAAAACGCATGAACGGACGGCTTACTCCCTTAAGTATCCTTAAATTCTTGATGTATCGACGGAAAATAAAAGGGATGAGAGCGATTGTTTTTGGCGTTCTCAGAGAATATAGACTAGCAGGAATTAGCTATTTGCTTTATTCAGAACTTGAAAAAAATGCTTTAAAAGCTGGCTATGAGTGGAGCGAAACCTCCTGGCAGTTAGAAGACAACGATGCTATTAATCGTTTTGTTGAGTCTCTTGGAGGCAAAGTATATAAAAAATATAGAATATTTGAGAAAAAAATAGTTTAACATTTTTTATTATTCCTTATTTTAAAGAGGTGATTGAATGAGTTACCAGAATTTAATTGTCAAGAAAGAGGAGGGCTTGGGTTGGATTTTTGTTAATCGCCCTCAAAGATTGAATGCTTTGAATAAAGAGACTATTAAGGAATTAAAGGAGGCTTTCCTATCTTATCAAAATGATCCTGAGCTCCGAGTTGTAATCTTAACCGGATCGGGAGAAAAAGCCTTTGTAGCTGGAGCTGACATTGAGGAGCTTTCCCATCTTGATTTAGTCTCTGGCAAAGAATATGCCTTAGCTGGTCAAGATTTAACAAAGTACATAGAAAATTTCCCTAAACCAGTCATAGCTGCTATTAATGGTTATGCACTGGGTGGGGGTACAGAGTTAGCTCTTGCTTGTCATTTGCGCCTTGCCTCCGAAAAAGCCAAGATGGGTCAACCTGAGGTCAAATTAGGCCTTATTCCAGGATTTGGAGGAACCCAGCGGCTGTCAAGACTGGTAGGGAAAGGCAGGTCCCTGGAGCTTATTCTCACTGGCAGAATTATTGGGGCTGAAGAAGCTTTAAAGATTGGCTTGGTCAACAAGGTTGTCGCCTCCCAAGATCTTTTGCCGGCTTGTAAAGCTCTGGCGAAAGAAATTGCAGCCAATGCTCCTTTGGCTCTTCAATATGCTATTAAGGCTATCAATAAGGGATTAGATGGAACTCTTGAAGAAGGCCTTCTGGTGGAGGCAGAACTTTTTGGCGAAGCCTGTGCTACTGCAGACAGCGAAGAAGGGACAAAAGCTTTTTTAGCCAAAAGACAAGCTAATTTTCAAGGTAAATAAAGGAGAAAACATGAAAATTTATCAAGGAAAACTGCAGGCTAAAGGTTTAAAGATTGGCCTTATAGTCAGCCGCTTCAACCAGTTTATTTCTGATAGACTTTTGGAAGGTGCCCTTGATGCTCTTCAGAAATTAGGGGCAGAAGATAAAGACTTATCTATTTATAAAGTCCCCGGTTCTTTTGAGGTACCCCTTATGGCCAAAAAACTGGCTCAGATGGGAAAAGTAGAGGGGATTATTTGCCTGGGAACGCTGATAAGAGGCGATACCCCTCATTTTGATTTTTTAAGTGCTGAGGTTACTAAAGGATTAGCTCAGATTAGTATGGAGGAAGGCATTCCTGTAGCTTTTGGTATCTTAACTGTGGAAAATATTGAACAGGGAATTGAAAGGGCTGGAACCAAGGCGGGTAATAAGGGTTATGAGGCAGCTTTATCTTTGGTTGAAACTATTAATTTAATTAGAGAAACTGGGCTTGTTTAAGGTTAGAATGATTAATGGGCAAAAGGAGAAAAGCTAGAGAAGCTACCCTGCAAATTCTTTTTCAATTAGATTTTAACAACTCTGAGCCTGGCCAGACAATCAATCATTATTGGCAGGAGAGAAAGGCTCTGCCTGAAATTAGAAAATATAGCCAATGGCTGGTTGAAGGTATTATCTCCAACCAAAAAGAAATTGATAGAATAATTCAATCTTTTTCTGAACACTGGCGTCTATCCAGGATGGCTGTGGTTGATAGAAATATTTTGAGGATGGCCGTTTTTGAACTCCTTTATGAGGAAAATGTAGCTCCAGCTATTATCATTAATGAAGCCATCGAGATTGCTAAGAAATATAGTGGTCAGGAAGCAGCTGTTTTTATCAATGGAATTTTAGATGCAATCAGCAAAAAATTGGATTCAGTTAAAATAAACATTAGAGGAAAGAAAGAATGAATAATAAGAAGGAATTAGAAAAAAATATAATGAAACCTTCTGACTCAGAAGTAGCCAGAATGAGCGATCAGGAAGCAGCCCGTTTGGTCAAGATGGCCAAGCTGCGTCAACAAGGAGTTGAACTTTTTCCCCATCGAGTAAAAAAAACCCATTCAATTCCTGAGCTTGTCTCAGGATATTCTTCCTTATCCGGAGATGAGTTAGAGAGGGAAAAAATAAAGGTAGCTGTGCCTGGCAGAATTATGTCTATCCGCCGTATGGGTCGAGCTACTTTTTTTCACATGGCTGACTGCCAAGCTAAGATTCAGGTGTATTTAAGGGAAGATAAAGTTGGGAAGAAAAATTACCAGATTTTTTCTCTAATAGATATCGGAGATATCTTATCAGTTGAAGGATTTCTTTTCAAAACAAAAACAGGAGAATTGACTGTTTTAGCTCAATCGTTTACTTTTTTGGCCAAGTGCCTTCATCCTCTCCCTGAGAAGTGGCACGGCTTACAGGATGTGGAGCTCCGTTTCCGAAAAAGATATTTAGACCTTATTGTTAACCCCAAAAGTGCTCAGATTTTTAGATTAAGAAGTGCCCTTATTACTCACCTCCGAAAATATTTTGATCAAAGAGGCTACCTAGAAGTTGAAACACCGATGATGCAGGCTATTCCTGGCGGAGCTTTAGCCAGACCTTTCAAAACCTATCACAATGCTTTGGGAATTGATCTTTATCTGAGAATAGCTCCCGAATTATATCTTAAGAGATTGATTGTAGGAGGCTTTGAAAAAGTTTATGAAATAAATCGTAATTTTCGAAACGAAGGTATTTCCTCCGAACATAATCCTGAATTCACCATGCTCGAATTCTATCAAGCCTATAGCGATTACAATGATATGATGGAAATGACAGAGGAACTTATTAATTACTTAGCTCAATCAATCCTCGGCTCTGATGAAATCATTTTCGGAGAGGATAAAATATCTTTAAAGAGACCGTGGAAAAGGATCAAATTTAAGGAAGCCTTAGTTTATTATAGCGGCCTTGCTCCCAGTCGATTTGAAAATGAAGCTGAGGTTATAGAATTGGCTTCTACTTTGACCCCAGAAAAAAAGCTCCTTTCTTATGGCAAGGCTCTTGATATAATTTTTGATAAATATGTAAAAGAAAATCTTATTCAACCAACTTTTATTACCAATCCCCCTAAAGAAGTCTCTCCTTTAGCCAAGGCTTCTCCTGATAACCCAGAAGAAGCAGAACGCTTTGAACTTATCATGGCTGGCATGGAAATTGCCAATGCTTTCAGTGAGTTAACTGATCCAGCCGACCAGAAAAGACGGTTTGAACAGCAAGCTGAGGAGAGGAAAAAAGGAAGTGAGGAAGCTCACTGGATAGATAGGGATTATATTCAGGCCTTAGAATATGGTCTTCCGCCCACAGGGGGGGAAGGAATAGGCATCGATCGACTGGTAATGATTTTTGCCAACCAGAAATCAATAAGAGAAGTAATCCTCTTTCCTCTCTTACGTCCCAAACAGTAAAAAGTAAAAAGTGAAAAGTAAAGAGTAAAGGGTAAACAGTAAATAGTAAACTGTAAGAATTGAGGAGTAAGAAGCGAAATGTGAGGAGCAAAGCTTAGAGGCTCAAGTGTGAAACATAAAACTTCTTGCTATTTATATCTTACGATTTGCGTTTTATGTTTTGCAGTTCACGTTTTTTCGTCTTGACTCCTTCATCTTTACTGTTTAATCTTTACGGTAGCTATGAACTATGAATTATTTATTGCCAAGCGCTATTTAACGGCCAAAAGAAAACAGGCGTTTATTTCCCTTATTACATTTATTTCGGCCTTGGGCATAACCATCGGGGTTATGGCTCTCATTATTGCTATTGCCCTTATTACCGGCTTTCAAGGTGATGTTCAAAATAAAATACTATCTTCCACTGCTCACATTATGGTTTCAGACTTAAGTGGCCAAGGACTGACAAATTATGATCATCTTATAAGCAAGATTAAGGGTATAAAAGGAATAATTTCGGTTTCTCCAGTGGTTTATGATACTGTCCTTTTAAAAGGGCCTTATAAAGCCTCAGGAGCCATGCTCAAAGGATTGGATTTTAATCTTGAGAAAAAATATTCTCCCTGGCTTCAAACACTGGAAAGGGGAAGTCTTCCTCCTTCAGATAGAAGAGGAGGTATTCTCCTCGGCAAAGAGATTGCTCTTAATATTGGAGCAACTGTTGGCGATGAAGTTGATGTTTTGACGGCAGTTTCACGTCTTTCGCCTCTTGGTCTCATTCCTAAGAGTAAACGATTCAGAGTAACTGGGATTTTCAACACTGGCTTATATGAATTTGACTCTTCTTCAGCTTTAATTCCTCTTGAATCTGCCCAAAGATTTTTTGGCTTAAAGAATAGGGTTAGTATGCTTCAGATAAAAATAGAAGATATTTTCCAGGCACCTAAGATTGCTGCCAGGATTAAGCAAATTGTGCCCCCTGTAGCCTATGTCATGACTTGGATGGAACTGAATAAATCCCTCTTTTCTGCTTTAAAATTGGAAAAAAATGTAATGTTTTTGACTATTGCTCTGATTGTCTTTGTCGCTGCTTTAAATATTATTGCTACTCTTATCCTGATGGTTATGGAAAAGACAAGGGATATTGGTATTCTGATGGCTATGGGGGTTACTTCACGCAATATAAGAAAAATATTTTTTCTCCAGGGCGCAATGATTGGAGTCATCGGGACTGCAGCTGGAGTCGTTTTTGGCTTGGCTTGGTGCTGGCTGGCCAATACCTTTCAGCTAATTAAGGTTCCAGTTGATATCTATCAGATATCTTATGTGCCTTTCCATATTAGATTCGTTGATTTGTTGCTGATTATCGGCGTCACTCTTTTAATCAGCTTGCTTTCGACCCTCTTTCCTTCTCATCGGGCTTCGAAAGTAAATCCAGTTATAGCTTTAAAATATGAATAAAATTCTTAAGGTCGAGAATTTAGCAAAAGAATATCATTTACCTCAAGGCGTTCTTCGTGTTTTTCAAGGTATTAGTTTTGAGCTTCAGAAAGGAGATTTAGTAGCCATCATGGGAGTTTCAGGTGTGGGCAAAACCACTCTTCTTAATTTGTTAGGCCTCCTCGATGAACCAACTGCAGGCAAGATATTTCTGGATGGTGAAGATATACTTTCTAAGAACGACCAGGCAAAAGCTGAGATAAGAAATAAAAAAATAGGTTTTGTCTTTCAGTTTTATCATCTTCTGCCTGAATTTACAGCTTTAGAAAATGTAAGCTTTCCCTTATTGATCAAAGGAGTCGAAAAGAAAGATGCTCTGGCAAGGGCCTTTCTCCTTCTTAAAGAGGTATCGTTGGAAGAGAAAGCTGACCTCAGGCCTAATCTCCTCTCTGGAGGAGAACAACAGCGAGTAGCCATCGCTAGGGCTTTAGTTAATGAACCTAAGCTTCTATTAGCCGATGAACCCACTGGGAATTTAGACTGGAAAACAGGCAGGAAGATTTTGGAGCTTATCCGTGATTTGCATCAGAGGAAAGGCCTTTCTTCTATAATAGTTACCCATAATGAGAAAGTGGCTCAGTTTTGTCATCAGATTTATCTTATGGAAGAGGGGAACTTGAAACTTTTAAGCTCTGAGGAAAGTTATTAATAATACCTAAAGACGAACCGAGGCAGTTTTCTTCCTCTGGAGAATCTTCACTCACCATGAATACAGAAATGCGTTCCTTCCTTTTGAAAAAATAGGGTCGTTATGGTATAAGAGAAATGACAATGAAAAGATTGATTTTAGGTATTTTTTTAATAACTATTTCTCTTTCTCTTTTCGGGCAGGAGATTGTCGAAAAAATTGAGATAATCGGAAATGAGAGAGTAACCAAGGAAACAATTCTTTACTACCTTTCTTCCAGAGAAGGTGATTATTATAACGAAGATTTATTAAGAAGAGATTTTAGAGTGCTCTGGTCAACTGGCTTTTTTTCTAATATTAAAATAGAAAGGGAAGAAGGGACGAAGGGTAAAATTGTCAAAATAATTGTTGAAGAAAATCCAGTTGTAAAGAATATTATTTACAAGACAGGAAAAAAGCTTAAAGAGGACGATATTGTCACTAAATTGAAGGAGAAAGACGAGTACATCTTACCTTATTCTTATTATAATCCTTACAAAATTCAGAAAATAAAGAAAACAATTGAAGAACTATTGCAAGAAAAAGGCCTCCAGGCAGGGGAAGTTAAGGTTGATGTTAACAAGACAGGTAAAAATGAGCTTGAAGTTGTCTTTAACATTAAGGAAGGACCTAAAATTAAAGTAGGTGAAGTTGTTTTTGAAGGCAAACCAAAACTCCCTCAAAGTATTCTTAGGGAAGCTATGAAGGAAAACAAAAAATATGGTCTGATCTCCTGGATTACAGGTAAAGATGTTTTTAAAAAGAATAAGCTTAAAGAAGATTTGGCCAGTATCAGAAGTAAACTCCAGGAGCACGGCTATATGGAAGCTGTTATTGGTGAACCTCGAATTGAGGATATAACCAGAAGAACAATTTTCCTAAAAAAAGAAAAAATGAAAAAGATTATAATTCCAGTTGATGCTGGCTATCGTTATTTTGTCGGTGAGGTCAAGATAGAAGGGAACAAAATAATTGCTACTAAGTATTTACGCAAGCTTATCAAGTTGAAAAAAGGACAAATCTACAGCACTAAAGTTAGAGAGAAGAGTAGTGAAGACATAGGAGAAATTTATCGAAATGCCGGTTATCTTTATGCTCAAATAATGCCAGTCGAGAATCTTGACCCTAAACATAAAAGGGTTAATGTCACTTTCCAGATATACGAAGGAGAAGTTGCTTACCTGCATCGCTTGGAGATCAGGGGAAATACTTACACCAAAGATAAAGTTATAAGACGAGAGATTCTTCTTAGAGAAGGAGACAGATTCAGCTTAGCTCTGTTTAAAGATAGTATCCTGAGGATGAAACAGTTAGGATTAGTGGAACTAGAGAAAGAGCCAGATATAAAACCCAATCCCAAGGATCCCACCCAAATTGATGTTACTCTCAATGTTAAAGAGCTGCAGCGGAATAACATTCAGTTCTCAGCTGGCTATAGTGGCTATTATGGAACATTCATTTCAGCCAGTTATTCAACAGTTAATTTTTTAGGGGCTGGGGAAAATCTGCAAATTATGTTTCAGTACGGAAAAAGAATAAAAAATTATGTTTTCGGTTTTACCGAACCTTATTTTCTTGACTATCCTGTGACCTTAGGTTTCAATGTCTATAATAGATATATGATTTATCCTTATCTTTTTGATAGAAAAGATAAAGGCATCGACCTTACAGTTGGGGCCAGACTTAGAGGCTACTGGCGGGCCAGCTTAACTTATACCTATCAATATATAAACATCAATACACCTCAACAATCTGAGGATGGATATCATGGTTATAATCCTTTCTACTATTCGATGTGGATGGGAAATTATAAGGTTAGCAGCTTGTTTCCAGTTGTTTATCGCTCTACTGTCGATAGTCCTTTAACTCCAACTCGAGGAACTTTGTATTCAGTTTCTTGTAAGTTTGCTGGTTCTTTTCTTGGCGGTGATATCAGTCTCATCAAGCCTCGCTTTGAATGGACGTTTTTTCATCCTCTTATTAAAAATCATGTAGTCGGATTCCATGCTGAATATCAATTTATTAAAACATTGAAGGGTTCAGACGTTCCTATCTGGGAAAGATTCTATTTGGGAGGAGAACGCTCAATTAGAGGCTATCAGATTTATAGTATTGGCCCTCGGAGTGAATATGGAAGCAACATAGGTGGTGAAAAATCTATTGTGTTCAACGCTGAATATATAATTCCCATAGGAGGTCCCCTTTACGCTATCTTATTTTATGATATAGGTAATTCTTTTCTGGCTGAGCAGAAACTCGATTTTAAGAAACTCTATTCCTCTAAAGGATTGGAAATGAGGATATTTGTCCCTGCTCTACGTGTCCCTTTTAGACTGATTTTTTCTTATAATTCTCCTAAAATATACCCGGGTGATTCTAATTTCGCTTTTCGTTTTGCGATTGGAACCACTTTTTAGTTTAAATTACACGATTTCGAAATAAATTAAGGAGGCCTAAGATGACCAAAAGAAGCAGTTGCTTAATACTTACTGTTATCCTTTTTTCTGCAGGGTTGTTTTCTTTAAGCTACGCTCAGGAGCCATTTAAGATTGGAGTGGTCAATTCTCAACAGGTATTGCAGCAATCTGTAGAGGGGAAAAAAGCTATCTCCCAGCTTGAAACAAAAAGGAAGAGCAACCAAGACAAATTAGCCAAACTTGATGATGAAATTCGTCAACTGCAAACTAAACTTAATACGCAGCGGTTGACCTTAACTAATGAAGCTCTCCTTCAAATCAGCTCAGATTTGGATAAAAAGCAGACAGAAAGAAAACGTTTTGCCGAAGACTCAGTTAAAGAGCTGCAGGATCTTCAGATGAGGCTTTTTAACAAAGTCCAAAGTGAGCTGCTGCCCATCATTGAGCAAATCGGAAAAGAAAAAAAGCTGGATATTATTTTTGATTTAGCTAATAGTGGAGCTATTTACTTCAATCCTGCTGTCGATCTCACTCAGGAAGTAATTAAAAGATACGATGCCTCAAAATCGAAAACAAAGTAAAGGATTATTGAATATCCAAGAAGTCCTAAAGATTCTTCCTCATCGCTATCCTTTTTTGTTGGTAGATAGAGTCTTGGATATAAAAAAAGGCCGCTCAATTACGGCCATAAAAAATGTTACCTATAATGAGCCTTTTTTCCAGGGTCATTTTCCCCGGCTAAAAGTAATGCCTGGGGTCTTAGTAATTGAAGCTCTGGCTCAGGCTGGGGGCATTCTTCTTTTTCATTCAGTCTCTAACCCCGAAACAAAGATGGTTTTTCTGAGTAAAGTGGACAAAGCAAAATTTAGGAAGACAATTATTCCTGGAGATCAGCTCATTTTAAAAGTAGAGCTTTTGAAACTCAAAAACAAGATATGTCAAATAAAAGCCGAAGCTCTGGTTGAAGGAGAAGTTGTTGCTGAAGCTGAGATAATGGCTTCTGTTTTAGAGCTTGAGGAACTGAATGAATGAAGAAGAAATTTTTATTCACTCTACAGCCATTGTTCATCCTAAAGCTCAGCTGGATAAAGGAGTAATCGTTGGTCCTTTCTCCTGTGTTGGGGAAAAAGTAAAAATAGGGAAAAATACTCGCCTCGAAGCTCATGTCTTCATCAGCGGCTTGACAGAAATCGGTCAAGACTGCTCCTTCTTTCCCTTTTCCTCTATTGGGACTGAACCCCAGGATGTAACATATAAAGGAGAGGAGACAATAGTAAAAATAGGTGACCGCAATGTTTTCAGGGAGTTTGTAACTATTAACAGAGGAACGATAAAAGGCGGAGGCCAGACAATAATTGGTAACGATAATTATTTTATGGCCTATTCTCATATAGCTCATGATTGTAAGGTTGGCAACCAGACGATATTTTTACATGGAGCTACCTTAGGTGGCCATGTTCTGGTGGATGATTTGGCCACAGTTGGCGCTTTGAGCGGTGTTCATCAGTTCTGCCGCATAGGAAAATATGCCTATATTGGAGGTTCTTCGGTCATCACCCAAGATGTTCTTCCTTTTTCTCGGGTAGCCGGAGCTCGGCCGCCCTTTGTCCTCGGGCTTAATGCTGTCGGACTGCGGCGGCAAGGATTTTCCAGGGAAAGAATAAAAAATCTCAAGGAAATGTTTAAAATCATATTCTATTCTGAGTTGAATACCAGCCAAGCTTTAGAAAAGATGAAAGAAAATTTCAAACCTGGAGAAGATAGGGACGAAATAATTAATTTTATCAACTCTTCAAAACGGGGAATTATTAAGAAAACAGGATAAGAATGGAAAATAAATTAGGAATAATAGCTGGATCCGGTGAGTTTCCGAGGTTGGTTGTCGAGGAGGCGAAGAAGCTTGGGTATAAATGTGCTGTGGCCGCTATTGAGGGCGAAGCTGAGGCCAGCATTCTGGAAGAAGTGGACCTTCGATGGTTCGGAATAGAAGATATCCAAAATATTATTTCCTTTTTTAATGCTTTAGGCGTTAGCGAAGCTGTTTTGGCCGGGAAGATAGATCATCGAATAATATATAATTTTGATGATTTTTCTTTAGCCTCTTTCCCTTTTCTTGATAAAAATAAGCCAAGAAGTCCCACCGCTCTTTTAAAAGCTATTATTGATTATTTAGAGCAGAAAGGCATCAAGATTAAAAGTCCCTTTTTTCTTCTTTCTTCTTTGGTTTGTAAGGAAGGAATCTTAACAGTAACCAAACCTTCTCCTTTGATAGAAGAGGATGTTGCTTTTGGCTGGAAAATGGCCAAAAAGATAGCAGATTGGGATATAGGCCAAACACTTGTGGTCAAAGATAAGGCGGTAGTGGCTGTGGAGGGAATGGAAGGAACTGATAGGACTATAAAAAGAGCTGGCCTGTTAGCGGGGCCAGGCACAGTCGTTGTTAAAGCAGCCCGAACTCGACAGGATGCAAGAGTAGATTTGCCTGCGGTTGGGCTGAAGACTTTGGAAGTTATGGTCGAGGTTGGAAGTCGAGCCCTTTGTTTTGAAGCTGAGATTATGCCTTTTTTTCAGAAAGAAGCAGCTATTAAACTGGCAGATGTAAATCATATTTCAATCATTGCCAAGAAATAATAAGAAGGTGATTTTCGATGGATAAAATAAAAGTAGGAATAATTGGAGTTGGATATTTAGGCATGCAACATGCCAGAATTTTATCCTATTTGGAAGAGGCTGAGCTCAGAGGAGTGGCCGATATTAATTTTCAAAAAGCCATGCAGATTGGCAACCGCCACGGAGTCCAATATTATCAGAATTATGAAAATATGCTGGATGAGATTGAGGCGGCTATTGTGGCCACACCCACTTCAGAGCATTTTTCAATCTCAATGAAGCTCTTAGAAGCAGGCAAATCAGTTTTGGTGGAGAAACCCATTACTGAGAGTGTTGCCCAGGGAGAAAAGTTGGTAGAGATGGCTAAGAAAAAAGGTGCTATTCTCCAAGTTGGACACTTAGAAAGATTTAATCCGGCTGTGGAATCCATTGAAAATATGATAACAGAGCCTAAATTTATTGAAGTTCAAAGGTTAGGTTCTTTTTCAGCCCGCTCTTTGGATATAGATGTTGTCCTTGATCTTATGATCCATGATCTTGATATTATTTTGGCTCTTATCAAAGATGAGGTCAATGTTATCCGATCTTCCGGGATTCATGTCCTCTCCGAAAAGATTGACATTGCCAGTGCCCGCTTGGAATTTAAATCAGGATGCATCGCTACTCTTACAGCCAGCCGAGTTCACCAGGGAAAAGTGAGAAAATTGCGGATCTTTGAACCTACCTCCTATTATTCCATTGATTACATTGACCAGGAAGTGAAGATTTTTCCTTTAAATGGCTGTCAAACTGACATTAAGACTTTAAGAATAAATAAAGAAGAGCCTTTGAAAAAAGAGCTCAAGAACTTTTTTAAGTGCATCAGAAAAGGAAAAACAGATAAAGTCAGTGGCGAGGAAGGACTGAGGGCCTTAAGGCTTGCTTATAACGTCCTGGAAGAAATCGAGATGTAACTTGCCTTGATTAAGGGATTTTTATTATTTTTTCCGGTTTGTGTTTTGTCCGCTATAAAATTTAGACGGCCCGCTGGGGACAGCAAACCCTACATTTATTTAATGTTTTACCCTTTGAAGTTTACATTTTATAGCTGAGGCTAGGCGATTTCTTTAATTTATTCACTCATTTTGAAGAGGTCGTCTTCGAGGCTAGAATTGAAGGTTACTTCAGTAATTGACATTTTCATAAATTCTTCTCCGTCCTGGTAAATAGTTAGAGTATAGGGAACCATCATGCCCTCAACTTTTTTATAATCAGAAAAATAGGTCTCACCTTCTACTTCTACGCCCATTTGATTGGTAGTAGTTCCCTTGGTTTTATAAGTAAGATAAGTTTGGGGGTCAATGTAGAGGGTAGCTTGGAATCCATCAGAAAAAGTTTGCTCTATGACTAGATAATCTTTCCCTTCTATTTTTTCTTTGCCTTTATACGTATAAGTAATGCCATACTTCTCCGGATGGATGAGCGAATCATTGCCCAGAGCCTGCCTTTTCATGTCTTCCGCTTGTTTTTCTGGCATTTCTTCTGAACTTCCAGTTTGAGGATTGATCCACCAGGCAGTTTCTCCATCGAAGGCTTGAGTTATGACCATGCCCATAACTTCAATATCCATTCGCATTTTGTTAGGTTCTTTTTGGTACATTGTCAAGGAACCATTCATCCCGAACTGAATCATTTCGATAGTTCCGCTAACGGTTGTATCTTTAATTCCTTCCAGGAGCTTACGGCCTCCTTGGGCTTCAATCATTTTCTCCAGAATGTCTGAAGCTTTTTGACAGAAACCAGGAACTGTCAGAAGAGACATAAAAAATAAAGATAAAAAAGAAAGAGTTAGGATTTTTTTCATAAATTTTTCCTCCCTAAAATTTTATTTTTCATTTTTTGGCTTTGGTCGCCCTGCATCTAAATTATCATAATTTAAGAAAGCATTAAAGAGTAGAAAGAAACTTCCTTTAGTTTCAAAACGCCACATTGGATTGATGGCAAAGAAGATAATGTGGCCTTTTCCCAGAGGCACATCGACGACAGCAGCTCTATTTTGGAGTTCTTCTCCTCCAGCCAATAAACCACTTATCAATAGTTTCTCTTGTCGATCAAAGCGGAGGACAACTCTGATTTTAGCCAAATCAGGAGGCATAAATAGTTTTAACATTTCTCGGTATTCAGCCGGAATGCCGGTGCCTGCACCTTTTATTTTAGGAGGTTTGTAAGGTCTGCCTTGAATGACATCAGGGTCTTTGAGGCTTCCCCGGCCACTAGCTCTTCCTTTTGAATCACCAGAGATGAGCGCTTCTATATCAATTCCTCCTGTGGCTGCTTTTATGCCTGTTTCTAAAAGGGGAGCTCCATTGAAATGTACCCCTAATTCTGGTCCGTATCCATAAGTAATAGGGCTGGTTCGGTCAGAGATCCTGGCCCGTAAGATGGCTCCGGCTGTTTTGAGTTTTTTTGGTTTAACCACAGCTACACTTTCAACTAATCCATAATCTATGGGTAAGCTGACATTACTGGTGATGGGAATAAAAAGTCCCCCTTTTTTTATAAACTGCTGCAGATGAAGAATTCCTTGAAGTTCAATCCCTCCTCGGATGTCATCTGTTGAATCTGGTCCTCCTAAATTGGGATATTTATCAGATTTTTTCCAGGGGAGAGGTGAGTCGCCACTAATACCATTAACTATCCTTTGAGCTTTTCCAAACATCACCGGTGGAAAAAGAATCACATCATACTTGCTTTTTAAATTTTCTGTATCTCTAATATCTTGGAGTGAGATATAAGAATAAGGAATGTCCAGTTTCTCAAAAGCCAATCTGTACCATCCTTCATTTTGGGTAGAAAGCCAGGTATGGAGGATAGCAATTCGCGGAACTGCTAGGTTATGGCTTTTTACCTTAGGTATTGATTTTAATCCATAGGCAACAAGGCCTATTTCTTCTACTGCCTTTTTTAAATGGTCTACTGTTTGGGGAGGATTGCTTTGGAGTGGAATGATAAAAGATCCTGCCCTAAATTTTTTCTCAGCCGCTTTGAAACTGGTTTCAGCCGCTAGCATCTTTATGTCTTTTAATTGATAGCGAAATTTAAATAATGGATTTTGGGTTGTGTGGTTAATAACAAAGCAGATGGCGTTTTTCTCCCTTATCACTTTTCCTTTAATTTTGACGTCCTGAGTCACAAGAGTCATGGGCACATCAAGTATTTTTTGATTCATAATACGAACTGTTTTGATATTGAAGAGAGGACCCAGAGTCCAACCCGTATCATCATAAGGACGGGGATCATTAGGATTGTAATATTGGGTATCGAGTAGCATGTCGGCGCAGCGGCTGTAAGGCTGATCTAGGCGAATTATATAGCTTCCGCTGGGGTATTTCTCTTTGTTAATGGTAAAATCTTTGGTTGCTTGACAAACTTCCACTCCATGCTTTCGCAGGAGATTGACAAGGTCAGCCACAGCCAGAAACTTTCCTTCTTCTTTAGGGATTATCCAAGCTGCTGGGCCTTCAGTAGTGGCTTTAGCTACGGATCGTTTGCTTTTTAGATAAAATTCTTTGAGAAACTTAATTTGATTGTCAGCTACATGCTTGAGGGCAAAAAGAAGAGCACTCTGCTGGAGATTAACGTTATTGCGGAAAGACCATTTAACAGCTTTAAGAGGAGGGTTAGGTCGGTACCAAGCTCTTTTTGATTGTGCCCCGACTGTGCGAACCAAAGTATCAGCTCCAGTCCCTCCAAAGGTTTCATAAAATCGGCCCACCGAGTTGTGAAGCATAGCCGCGTATATGCTATAACTGGGTGCCCAGCCATCAAAAAAGCCGTGAGTCCAGACTCCTGGTACTCCTCGTTTGGTCATTTCTGATATTTCTGCATAAGCCAATTCCTGCCACTCGTTGATAGTAATTGGATCGAGCCAAGCATTATAAGGACCAGTCCCTGTTGAGGTATAAAGAAAGGGGACAGATTCATGAAGGTCATGCATGACTGTGGGGTGCCATTCAAAATATGTTTTTAATATATTTTCAGAAAGCTTTAAGGCCAACCCTATGGCATCTCGATTATTATCGTGACCAACATAGTTTCCCCAATAAACAAGAGGCAGAGTTTTTTTGTCTTTATGCTCTTTTTTATAGAGGTAGGTATCTACATATCTATCTCGGCCGTCTACCTCTAAAACTGGAGTGATAAGGATGATCATATTATGGCGGATTGTCTGAAAAAAATCGCTATCATCTACAGCCAGACGATAAACAAGTTCCATCAGCATTTCAGGAGAGCCACATTCAGGCGAATGCATAGCCCCTGTTATCCAATAAATTGGCACCCCTTCTTTAATAAGAATTTCTGCCTGCGAGTCTTTGATCTGACGGGGATCAGCTAAGAGGGCCAAAATCTCTTTTATTCTCTTTATTCTCTGGATGTTTTTTTCATCTGAAACAGCTACAGCAATCATCTCTTTGCCTTCATCACTTAATCCTATAGAAAAAACTTCAACCCTGGGGCTCGCTTCAGCTACTGCTTCCATATATTTATTTATCTCAGCTGTGTAATGAAGAATATTAGGAGCGCCGATGATAGTGCCTAGGACTTTCTGGGGAGAAGGAACAGTTTCAGAAGCCGGTAAATGGTCGACTAACTCTGTCAGGAAAAATTTTTCAGTAGTGTAGTCAAGAATTTTCTGAGTATATTCTTTGTCAATTTTCTGAGTGGAAAAAAGGGCTGGAGAAAGAAAAAAACTGCTTATAAAGATAACCAATATTAATCTGACAAAGGTCTTAAAATGACAACTCATAAGAGCCTCCTTTCTGAAATGTAAAATTGTTTGGATTTTATAACAAAAAATGAATTTTTGAAATAAAAAAGGTTGGAGAAGGAAAAAACTATTTATTTAATTGATGGTGAAGGGAATGAGGAGGAACTTTTAATATGTCTGCTGTTTCCTTTAAATTGTTATTTGTTATTTTCAGGATATAGCGGATATAGTCTTTTTTTAAGAGATTAAGGGAAGGAAGATTTTCATAAGCTTTATTTTTTTTGTTTGCTATCAAGTAATAATGGAGAAATTTAGGTCTGCTCATCACTTTTTTCTCCAGATTAATTTATATTCAAATAAATATTTCTATTTTATTAGTATCATTTTGATTGAGCTTCTTGAATCATCCTCAAGTTATTGACCACAACATAAGTCATGACCATATTAGCCGCCAGACTTATAATCCAAGCCAGTTTTTTATTTTTCTTGTAGAGATTTTTAAGGCAGTGATAATTATAAACGGCTATTCCAGCCTTGACAGCTGTCAACAGCCAGGCATTTTTGCTGAATGGTTTCATAATGGGGTTTGCTTCTTGCAGTCCCGGGTATTTTAAAGCTGAAATAGTCGATACACAATCAGCTGTATTTAAAACAGTTAAAGTAGCCAAGGAAACAGTGTAAAATGATTTTTCTAAATCATTTAATCGCGAAGTCTTGACTAAAGAAGAGTTCATTCTGGATACAGCTTTTTTTAAATTAACATCATATTGATTTTTTAGATTAAAATAATATGAGCTTGGAGGGTAAAGGGGGGAGAGGTTCAAATTAGCTAAACACTTTATCTCCAACGGAGTGGGATGGAGTTCGGCTCTTAATTCTCTAAGATTTATATTTGACTTAAAACTTTGAGCTTCTTTGCTTTCATCCTCTTCAGCGGATACAAAACTGCAAAAAAGCAGGATAACCATAAACCCTGCCAGAAAAATTTTTAAAGGATAGGCACCTCTTTTTGGCTTTTTCACTTTTAGCCTCCTTAGCCCGAAATGGCTCTAGCAGAACCAGAAGCTTCATTTATAAATAAGCAAGAAAGGTGCCATCAGTTGAAAATTGTTTTAACTATTTTAAAATGAATAGGTTATGGAAAGAAATAAGGTGAAAGAAGATTGAAGAGAGTGTTAGAAAAATGAACATATTATTTTTTATTTATCTCTATCTAATTGAAATTAAAAATATTAAGGAAGATAATTTAGAAGTGTTCAATAATTGAACATGGTAAAAGGGGTAAGGTCTTCAACTTTGACATTAATTTTTTGACAAATGGAACGAAGAAGTAAAGCTCAGATTTTTAAATTTAACATCAATTTTATGTCAAAGGGGAAGACCTGACCCCTTTACTTACTACGGGTAATATCATATTTTTTTAATTTATTATAAAGGGTGGTTCGGGAAATATTCAGGATTTTGGCTGTTTTTCTTAAATTGTGTTTAGTTTTTTTTAAAAGAAATATTATGTATTCTTTTTCCAATTCGTCTAAAGTTGCTAATTGTCTTTTATCGATGACAGGAATTTCCTCTATTCCAGGTGAGAATTCTTGCAAATAGGAAGGTAAATCTTGGATGTCTATAAATTCTTTAAGACAAAGCATTGATGCTCTTTCCAGGACGTTTTCTAATTCCCTTACATTGCCCGGCCATTTGTAAAGATTAAATATTTTTTGAACCCGGCGGGAGATGCCTTTAATATTTTTTCGAAATTGTTGATTAAAGTAATGGAGAAAATGTCTTGTTAGAAGAGGTATATCTTCTAATCTTTCTCTTAAAGGAGGAAGGTTAATTTCTACTTTATTAAGGCGGTGGAAAAGATCTTCCCTGAAGGTTCCCCTTTTTGTGTTTTCTCTTAAATTGCGGCTTGTAGCGGCGATTACTTTGACTCTAACTTTTTTATTTTGGTTGGAACCCAAAGGACGGAAATGATGGTCTTCCAAAACTCTTAATAATTTAGCCTGTACTGATAGGGGAATTTCTCCAATCTCATCCAGAAAAATTATGCCACCATCAGCTTCTTCAAAGAGGCCCTTTTTGTTTTTATCAGCCCCAGTGAAAGCTCCTCTCATATAACCAAAGAGTTCGGATTCAAAGAGATTTTCTGGAATAGAAACACAATCGCAGATAACAAACTTTTGGTTGGGAGTAGAGGCAAGCTGGCGAATAGCTCTGGCTATCATTTCTTTTCCTGTCCCTGTTTCACCAGTTATTAAAATGGTTGAAAAATAGTTGGCAATATTTTCTATTAAAGAAAAAATTTCAAGCATGCGGGGATTTTTAGCAATCAAACCGTGGAAATAATATTTTTTCTCCAGCTTTTTTTCTAATTTGTATGTTTCTCTTCTTAGATTCTTTTTTTTGGCTATCTTGGTGAGAGTTTGAACTAAATTATTAATAGCCAAGGGCTTAACTAAATAATCAGAAATGCCTTTATTAATTAACTCCAGTGTTTTCTCGGTGGTGATTGGCTGCCCGCAGATAACCACTTCTATTAAAGGATCAAAATTTTTTAGGGATTGGAAAAGTGTTTCATAGTCATTGATATCTCCTTTTGAATCTACAATAACAGTATCAATATTGTGACTTTCGAGGCCGCTGGTAATAGTATCTTGGCTAGGCCAGAAATAGATATTACACTCCTCGGCTATCTTTGAATTTCTTATAAACTGAAAAAAAGAAGGATCTTGACTGAGGATAAGTAGATTCAGTTTTAGAGGTAGTCTTTCTCCTTTAGAATCTTCTTTCATCGTTGACCACTATGCATTTTTGCTGCTAATACAATTTTTCTTTATGTTAACAATTTAAACATTAGATTACAAATTTTATTAGAGTAAATATAGAAAAGTGGGGTCAGACCTTCATAAGTTTCATAACTTTAATTTTTACAATAACTGTAATAATTTTTGTCCCTTACAAACCGACGAAATATATAAATAGAGAAGCATAATTTATGAAACTTATGAAGGTCTGACCCCGTCTGGTGGCTATTATATATATATTACCCCACTTTTCGTCAAAGAGCCCAAGAAATCTTGACTTTCTTGCCTTTGTCAGCTATATTGTTTAGTCATAAAGGAGAAGATATAAATACTATATATAGTATAGATAGAAAAATGGAGCCTTACATATTGAATTTATTTCTTGACATCCACTCTAAATCCTGTCTATAATCATCCCAAGGAAAAAGTCAGCCTATGAAAACCACCAATCTTTTTCAGCCAAAGTTTATAGTTACTATCTTTCTTGCCTTTTTTATTTTAGGGGGGCAGCCCATAGAATTTGGTCTGGAAAAGACATTTTTTCATGGCTATTTAATTAAAAAGCCGATAATAAAAATTGGTCTTGGCCTCAATTTAAGCGATATTAAAATTTCTTCATCATCTGGCATGAAGATATATGAAGTAAATTCATGGTATAAACTAATTGCTGATGAGGCAACCCAAGTAAGAATAAAAGGTCATAAAGAAAAATTAAGCGAAAAATTTTTGATTCAAATAGCTCAAACAAAAGATAAAAAAGAAGCGGAAGCCATTGCTCAGGAATTGAAGACAAAAATTAGGAATAAAATTTATATAACTGAGAATGAAGAAGATAATGTGACAATCGGTTATCAAGTGAAAATCGGAGACTTTTTAACTCGGGGAGAGGCTCTGAGTTTCATTAAAAAATTAGAAGAACTTGGCTTTAAAGAAAGCTGGATTTTAAGAGAAGATATTACTTTTGATGAAACAAGGCCCCTTTGGATTCTAGTCAATGATGAACTTAAAAGATTAAAAAAAGAAACTGTACTTTATTTTATACCCAGTAATGGTCAGAGTTTTCTTTCTTTTAACGGCCGTAATTACCGGGGGATTTTTGTCCTTAAGCCCAGCTCTAAAGGGTTGGTTCTGATTAATATATTAAATTTAGAAGATTATCTAAAAGGAGTGGTTCCCAGTGAACTTTCTCCTTATGAATTTAATGAACTGGAAGCTCTTAAGGCTCAAGCTGTAGCCGCCAGAACCTATGCAATCAAAAAATTAGGCATGTATAATGAATTAGGTTTTGATCTTTCAGATACGCCTAATTCTCAGTTTTACAAAGGCATGGGAGCTGAGCATCCGTTGAGTACTAAGGCTGTGGAGATGACTCGCGGTCAAGTGGCCCTTTACAAGGGTAAGTTGATCGATGCTCTTTATACCAGTACTTGTGGAGGAATGACAGAAGACGTGGAAAATGTTTTCGGAGGCCAGCCTTTGCCTTATTTGAGAAGTACTGAATGCGTTTATGAAAAGCAAAATGTATGGTTGATTAAAGGAAAAAATCTTCTACCGCCTATTTTGGTCGAAGGCAAAAATATAAGCCCCATTGTTGCTTCTCTCTTATGCTTGCAAATTATTCCTTTTCAAGAAGATAGTAGTTTCTTTCAGGAAGAGGCCTCTTATGAAGAGGCAGTGCAATGGCTTCAGAAAATTATAAATTTATTAGGGAAAAAAATTGAACAACCTTGGCCGCAAGCCTCTGTGCTTAATTATGGCAGTTTGGCTAGTCTTATTGTCAAGTCTCTTGGTTGGGAAAAGAGAGTCCAGACATTATTATTGAAGAGCGAGAAAGATTTTATTCTCCAAGATTATGAGCAATGGCCCGAAGGATTGAGAGATTATTTGGCTTATCTAATTCAATCGGGTATTTTTCCAGCCACTCTCAAGATGAAAAACCCAGAAAATTCTCTAACCCGGAGTGAACTTGCCTTTTACCTCGGAAAAGTTGTTCAGTCTTATCGGGATTTAACCCATTCAGGAATCTTTAGAAAGCTTGAAGGCAAAACAGTTGAACTCGAAGAAGAAAAAGAAATAAAAAACCTTGGTCTTTCTCCTGATTTAGTTCTCTTAAAAAATAACAGCGGCCATTATGTTTTTACTACTCAACTTAGATTATTAAAAGGAGATAGAGTAAGGTGGATTGAAGGAGAAGGCCAGATTAAATTATTGGAAGCAGTCTATTCTTTTCATTCCAATATTTTAGACAGAGATTCTATTTTTCATAACTGGCAGATAAAAAAATCGAGAGAAGAATTGGAAAGAAGAATAAATCAATTTTATCCAGTAGGTCAACTCCAGGATTTGATTCCTCAGAAAAGAGGCCATTCCAATCGAGTTGTGGAGCTCTTAGTTAAAGGCAGCGATAGCCAGGTTTTGATCAAAGGCTTTAAAATTCGCCGTGTCCTGGGTCTTAAAGATACCCTTTTTGTTATAGATAGGGAATATGATAAGCATGGTCAAATTAGCAGCTTTATTTTTTATGGGAAAGGCTGGGGACATGGAGTCGGCCTCTGCCAGGTGGGTGCTTTTGGTATGGCCAGAGAAGGTGCAGATTATAAAGAAATATTGAAAAAGTATTATCACGGTATTAAAATAGCCAAAATATATTAATTAGCGGATAAACAATAAAATGGAAAGAAAAGATTTAAAAGAAGAATTAATAAAATTAGTTAAAGAAAAATCTTTGCAAACCAATGTCCACAGAGTCCTGACTTCAGGAAGGACAAGTAATTATTATATAGATGCTAAAATGACAACCCTTGATCCTCAGGGAGCTTTCCTTACCGCCCAGTTATTGTTAGCGATGCTTAAGCCTTATGATATAGATGCTATTGGGGGATTTACTTTAGGTGCAGATCCTATTGTCAGTGCAGTTGCTGCCTTAAGTGCTAAAACTGAGCGGCCGTTGCCTGCTTTTATTGTTCGTAAGGAACCAAAAAAGCATGGTCAGAGAAAAATGATTGAAGGGCCATTTGAACCCGGCTGGAAAGTAGCTGTAGTCGATGATGTGGTTACCACCGGCGGTTCAACCCTTAAGGCTTGTAAAGCGGTGGAGGAAGAAGGAGGCGAGATAGTTTTAGCTTTGGCTTTGGTGGATCGACTTGAGGGAGGGAGAGAAAATTTAGAAAAAGAAGGCTACACTTTTATTTCTCTCCTGACTCGCGATGATCTTCTAAAGTGAATTTTAATTAAACAAATTCCCACCATTTTCCAAGTTTCAATTTATTTTTTACCTCATTATTGCTTTTCACTTTCAACTTTAACCTTTTTTTCTTAAATAAATATTTGCCTTTTTATTTAGCTTCTAATAAAATTCTTAGTCTTTATTCTTAAGAGGTCAAATTGACAGCCAAGAAGAAAAGAAAGAAGAAGGAAATTCCTCTATTAGTAGCCATTGTGCCCGTCGCTTTTCTTATTGTCGCCTTATTTTTTACAATAGTTATTTTCAAACAGCCTCCCCATATGCCTTTAATTGCAGCGGCAGCAGTGGCTGCTATCGTGGCCGTCTTTTATAATCACCCCTGGCCTGAAATTCAAGAAGGTATGGTTCATGGCATTACTCTGGCCATGGGAGCTATCTTAATCTTAATGGTCGTTGGCACTATGATTGGGACCTGGATTCAGGGCGGAGTGGTGCCGGCCATGATTTATTACGGTTTAGAGCTTCTTTCTCCTGGCATTTTTTTGGTAGCTACTTTGATTGTTTGTTCCATTGTTTCCTTAGGCACTGGATCTTCCTGGTCGACGGCGGGGACGGTTGGAGTGGCCCTTATTGGAGTGGGCAGAGGATTGGGAATTCCGGTAGCAATGGTGGCTGGGGCCATTATTTCAGGGGCTTATTTTGGTGACAAAATGTCACCTTTATCTGATACTACTAACCTAGCCCCAGCCGTAGCCGGGACAGATTTATTTTCTCATGTAAGACACATGGTTTATACCACCACCCCTGGCTACATCCTTTCTATCATTATTTATGGATTGTTAGGATTAAAGTTTTCAGGTGGGGCTTTGAAGTCACAAAATATTGAAACCATTTTGAACACCATTAAATCAAATTTTTATATCCATCCTCTTCTTTTACTCCCCCCTGTACTGGTTATCGTTATGGTTATAAAAAAAATTCCTCCTTTGCCAGCCTTATTAGGAGGTACAGTTTTGGGTGGCATCTTTGCTATGACCACTCAATCAAGTTCTTTCGCTGAAGTTATTCAAGCGGCTCATTCGGGTTTTATTTCCAAGACGGGAGTGCCTATGGTTGATGATCTTCTAACCCGGGGGGGTCTGGTAAATATGATGCCCACAGTAGCTTTGATTATTTGTGCTCTCTCTTTTGGAGGCATAATGGAAAAGACGGGTATGCTTGAAGTTTTAGCCAAAGCTCTTCTAAAAAGAGTAAAACGAACTGGTTCTTTGGTGGCTGTAACTATTTTTAGTTGTATTGGCATGAATGCTATTGCCTCGGATCAATATATAGCTATAGTTGTCCCCGGAAGAATGTATAAAAATGCTTTTGATGCCCAGGGACTCCATCCCAAGAATCTCTCTCGCTGTCTGGAAGATTCAGGCACTCTTTCTTCACCTCTTATTCCCTGGAACAGCTGTGGTGCTTTTATGCATGCTACCCTTGGAGTGAATCCTCTTCTTTATCTCCCTTATGCTTTCCTCAATCTTACCAACCCGGTTGTCTCCATATTTTATGGCTATACAGGAATTACTATGACTAAAATTAAGCCTGAAGACAGGATTATTCAAGAGAATGAAGGGGATAAAAAGGATAAGTAAGTATCCCCCCTTGGCCTAAGCTTTTTTCCAATCTAAAATATGACCTTTTCTGAGCAAAGATTTCAATTTTTATTTTATCTAAGGCAGAGCCCAAAATTTAGAATTGAATAAAGTTAATTAGAAGTACTGTAACAGCCAAGAGATTTAACGGATTTAATTCTATTGAATAACGTTATATCTGCGGCCAACTTTAGTAAAGGCTTCAATAGCTTTATCCAGATGATGTTTTTCGTGAGCAGCGGAAAGCTGAACTCTTATTCTGGCTTGGCCTTTAGGCACCACCGGATAATAAAAGCCAATGACATAAATTCCTTCCTCGAGCAGGTCCCGGGCCATATCTTGGGAGAGTTTGGCATCATTTTCGAATTTACCTAACATGATAGGAACAATAGGATGAATGCCTGGTTTGATGTCAAAGCCAGCTTCAGTCATTTTATCCCGGAAATATTTGGTGTTTGCTTCAAGTTTGTCTCTCAGTTCAGTCGTCTCGGAAAGGAGGTCAAAAACAGCAATAGATGCTCCTACAACAGCCGGGGCTAAGGTGTTGGAGAAAAGGTAGGGTCTTGAGCGCTGGCGGTAGAATTCGATTAGTTCTTTTCTTCCGGATACAAACCCTCCCGAAGCTCCTCCTAAAGCTTTACCCAGGGTGCCAGTGATAATATCTACTCTTCCCATCACTCCCCGATATTCTATGGTGCCTCTTCCAGTTTTACCCAGGAATCCAGTGGCATGGGCGTCGTCAACCATAACCAGAGCATCATATTTATCGGCCAGATCACAGATTTCATCCAGTTTGGCAATATCGCCATCCATAGAAAAGACTCCATCAGTGGCCACCAGCCGATAACGAGCACTTTGAGCTTCTTTTAATTTCTCTTCCAGGTCAGCCATATCAGCGTGTTTGAAGATATATCTCTGGGCTTTGCAAAGGCGGATGCCGTCGATAATTGAAGCATGATTGAGCTGGTCAGTAATGATGGCATCTTCCGGTCCGAGAAGAGGCTCAAAGACGCCGCCATTAGCATCAAAGCAGGCAGCAAAGAGAATGGTATCATCAGTTTGAAGGAACTGGGATATTTTCTGCTCTAAGATTCTGTGAATGTCTTGTGTCCCGCAGATGAATCGGACAGAACTCATCCCATAACCCCGTTGATCAAGAGTTTTGTGGGCAGCTTCGATGACTTTGGGATGGCTGGAAAGACCCAAATAATTATTAGCACAGAAGTTTAAGACTTTTTTTCCACCTTTAACCTCAATTTCCACACCTTGAGGAGTCATGATAATTCTTTCTTCTTTATAAAGGCCGGCTTGATGAATAGATTGAATTTCTTTTTTTAAATCTTCTTTTATTTTACCGTACATATGAACCTCCTTTTGGGGAATAAACTATATCAAAAAAGACCTGTAAGGTCTATACATTGTTAATAACTTAAAGTTTAAGGCAAAAATTAAGTTGAGAATTTTCACGTTTCAGATAAGACATTTAGCATGTTGTGATTAAGATTTTTGCCTTAAACATTGCTAATTTGTCATTCAATTTTATCCCTTTAAACTTTTCAGCTAAACCTTCTCACTTTAAACTCTAAACTATAAGCTTTTCCGCCCTAAACCAATCCTTGCTGCCTATTTACTCAAAGCTCTTTAGTTGATATAATTTTTTCCATGGCCGAAGAAGGTTTATATTTTTTTGAACTTTATACAGATAAAGTTGTCAAGGCTCTCAAAGCTGATAAGTTATATTATCAGGGTAAAACAAAATATCAATTTATTCAGATATTTTATAATCAGTTTTACGGTAAGGTTCTTTACCTGGATAAAAAAATTCAATCAGCTCAGATTGATGAATTTGTTTATCATGAATCATTGGTTCATCCTGCCCTCTTCACTCATCCTCATCCTCGTCAAGTTTTGATTATTGGAGGGGGAGAAGGAGCAACTTTGAGGGAAGTCCTTAGGCATAAAGTAGTTCAAAAAGCAGCCATGGTTGATATCGATCAGAAATTAGTAAAACTTTGTCAGAAATATCTGCCTGAGTGGTCAGAGGGAGCTTTCACTAACCCTAAGACAGAATTAGTCTTTGAAGATGCCCGCCAATACTTAGAGGAAGCTGAAAGAAAATTCGATGTCATTATTTCCGACCTGACTGAACCTGTCCAAGGAGGGCCTTCTATCTATCTTTTTACTAAAGAGTTTTTTGCTAAGATTTTTAAGGCCTTGAACAAGGACGGTCTGTTTGTTCTCCAGGCAGGCAGCACTGATCCCTTTTATCATGAGTTTTATTCCTCTTGTGTAAAAACTTTGAGGTCTGTTTTTCCTTTGGTTAGACCATATTGGAGTTTTATTTTCTCTTTTGGTCTCCCCTGGGGTTTTGTTGTAGCCTCGAAAAAATATGATCCTCTTGAATTAGATAAAGAGGAAATTGCCCAGAGGATAAAAATCAGAAAGGTTAATGGCCTTAAATTTTATCATCCTCCTCTTCAGAAGGGAATGTTTGCCCTGCCTCTTTACCTTGCGGTCGGCTTTGAAAAAGGCAAAATGCTGAGCGATAAAAATCCTTTTATTTGGAAGCTATGATGGAAAAAGGAAAAGAAGCATCTCTAAACTCAGAGGAAGTAAGAGAATTCCATGCACCCTCTTGCGGCATTTTTTTCATAAAAAAGGAAGTCCTTCATCGAGAAAAATCACCTTATCAGGAAATTTTGGTTATTGACAATGAACATTTCGGCAAAGTTCTGTTTTTGGATGGCTTAGTCCAGACTACTGAGAAAGATGAATTTTTCTACCATGAAATGCTTATTCATCCGGCTTTAATCAGCCACCCTTCGCCCCTGGAGATTCTAATTATTGGGGGAGGAGATGGTGGCTGCCTTAAAGAAATTCTTCGCTATCAGATTGAAAAGGCATATTTAGTTGAAATCGATCCCTCGATGATTAATGTTTCCAAAAAGTATCTTCCCTGGTTAGGGTCTTGCCTTGAGGATGAAAGGATAGAGCTGATTAACATGGATGGGAAAGAGTTTGTGCGGCAGACCGAGCAGAAATTCGATGTGGTTATTATCGATATCTCTGAGCCGGTTGGCCCTTCTTTGGCTCTCCATCAAAAAAATTTTTATCTTGAGCTTAAAAACTGCTTAAAAGACAATGCTGTTGTTGCCGCTCAGATTGGTTCTCCTTATTTTGATCTTGGTTCAATCGTTCAAAAAAATAAATTCTTTCGAGAAATATTCACTAATGTTTATTTTTATTTAGGCCCCACTCCTACTTATCCAGGAGGGAGCTGGTGCTATACCTATCTTTCTGATAAGATTAATCCATTTGAAATAAGAAGAGATTTTCCCTCCGGCTTAAAATATTTTAATCCGGAAATTCATCGGGCTGCTTTTGCTCTGCCTAATTTTATGAAGGAAGCTTTAGGTCAGTAATTTAACTTCCCCTCGGCATAACGCTGGCTGAGGACTTTGAGCATATCTTTGGTCATGGCTGCCAGATCATAGCTGGGCTGCCAGCCCCATTCTTCCCGGGCAGCAGAATCATCGAGAGAGTTAGGCCAGGAATCGGCAATTTCCTGGCGGAAGTCAGGTTTAAACTCACATTTAAATTCGGGAATATGCTTTTTGATTTCGGCTGCTAGCTCGCCAGCTGTAAAACTCATGGCTGTAACATTAAAATCTGAGTGATGCTTGAGCCGGGAAAAGTCAGCTTCCATCAGATCGATAGTTGCTTTAAGACAGTCAGCCATATACATCATAGGAAGTCTAGTGTCTTCTCTGACAAAGCAGGTGTATCTTTTGTTTTTTATGGCTTCATAATAAATGGCTACAGCATAATCTGTGGTTCCTCCTCCAGGAAGAGTCTCATGACTGATAATACCAGGATAACGGCAGCCGCGTACATCAAGGCCAAAGCGTTTAACATAATAATCACAAAGAAGTTCACCAGCCACTTTGGTTACACCGTACATGGTCTTAGGCTTAAGTACTGTTTCTTGGGGAGTATTATCCTGCGGTGTTTCTGGTCCAAAAACGGCAATTGAACTGGGAACAAAAACTCTGGTCAGGTTATGTTCGCGGGCAACCTCTAGGATGTTATAAGTACCATTGATGTTTACATCCCAGGCCAGATGAGGATTTTTCTCTCCGACTGCTGAAAGAATAGCTGACATATGATAAATAGTGTCAATCTTATATTTATTAACTACCTCTTCAATGGTCTCTCTTCGAGTAACGTCAATAAACTCGAATGGACCTGAATCCCTAAGTTCGGGCTTGGGTTTTGTCCTATGTCCAGTGGCTAAGACGTTTTCGTATCCGTATTTTTTTCTTAAGGCCACAGTCAGCTCTGATCCAATTTGGCCGACAGCGCCAGTGACCATGATTTTTTTCATTTCTTGGCTCATCTCATCCCTCCTTTAATTAAGACTTCATCTTATGAGAAATTATGAGGCTTTACTTATATATAGGTCCAGCTGAGATGTCAACTTAAAAAAATTTACAAAATTATTCCAGTTGAGATAAACTATTAATGTGAGTAAAGAATGAAAAAAATTCCTTTAGCTGTTATTGTCATAGCTGTTATTATGTTTTTTGTGGCTCTGGCTACAGATATTTTCTGGCTGGCGAGAATAGTAGGCAAGGCTTTTCCACCAACAATGCCGGTCGAGTCTTCTTTTTATGATGCTTTCGCTCTGGCGGATATTGTCCTTTCTTTATTTTTATATTTAGGTGCTTATGGCCTTTTAAAGCTTCGCAATTATGGTCGGGCAGCAGCCCTAGTCGGAATGGGCATGTGGCTGTTCGATTCACTGCTGGTGCTGGCTATTACCAAGTCAGCCAGATTGAATATAATAGGACCCAGTCTCTTTTTTGCTTGTTTCTCAATAGTTTATCTCTGGCAAAGAAAAGAAATATTTGAGTAGGTCTAAGTTTAATAAGGAACTGTTTGCATTTAGAAAATTATTGCTGTAGATTTGTATGGCTTAAATAATATTAATAAATAGGGAGGAAAATAATGGCAATTATTTTGGATGGTTATAATCTTACAATTGAGAAAGTGGTCAAAGTCGCTCGAGAAAAGGAGGAGATTGCTATCGATCCTCAGGCTATGATCCGGATTAAGCGCTGCCGGGATCTTCTTGAAGATAAAATAAAAAAAGGAGAGATAATGTATGGGGTTAATACCGGCATTGGCGAGCTCTCAGAAGTTGTCTTAACCCAGGAACAGGTAGAAAAATACCAGCGCTACTTGATTTACAGTCATGCTGCTGGCTATGGCAAACCGCTGCCAGTGGAGGTCGTCAGAGCTGCCATGTTAAGCCGGATCAACTGCCACTGTCATGGTCACTCTGGTTTAAGGCCAGTGGTAGTGGAGACTTTAAAAGAGATGTTGAATAAAGGTGTAACTCCAGTAGTTTGTGAAAAAGGTTCGGTCGGTGCCTGCGGTGATCTGTCACCTATGGCTCAAATGGCGCTTGTCCTCATGGGCGAAGGAGAGGCTTTTTATAAAGGAGAGCGACTGCCAGCCAAGGAAGCAATGGCTCGGGCTGGCATTCCCACCGTTGTTTATGAAGCTCGGGATGGACTGGCTACTATTAATGGTTCAAATGTGATTGCTGGCTTTGGTACCTTAGAAATTTATGATGCCGTCCGTTGGCTTAAACATTCAGAGATTGCAGTGGCCATGACTTTAGAAGTATTAAATGCCAATATGAAGGCTTATGATGAGAGATTGCACAAAGTAAGAGGCTATCCTGGAGCCATAGAATCTAGTCGTAACATCAGGCAAATAACCGAAGGCAGTCAGCTTTTAGCCCAACCCGGGAAAAAAGTTCAGGATGCCTACAGCCTGCGCAGCACGCCTCAGGTTATTGGTTCGGCTCGAGATGCCTTGAAGTGGTCTCGGTCCATGTTTGAAATAGAGCTTAATGGAGCTGCTGATAACCCAACCTTTTTCCCTGATGAGGATTTGGTCTTAACCGGGGCCAATTTTCAAGGGACACCGCTGGCCTTTGCTTTGGAACTTTTAGCTACAGCTATTACCACTGTTTCTGTTCTTTCAGAGAGAAGGACTAACCGCTTGATGAATCCTCATTTAAGCATGGGGCTGCCGGCTTTTTTAACCAAGGGAGCTGGCATGTTCTCAGGTTTGATGCTGTCACAATACACGGCCGGAGCTTTAGTCTGTGAGAATAGAATACTCTCTCATCCTGCCGCCACCGGTTCTATCCCAGCTGCAGCCGATCAAGAGGATTTTGTCAGCATGGGTATGACTTCAGCTCTTAAGGCTCAGCAAATCTTAGATAACTCTCAAGCCGTCCTGGCTATTGAGATGATGGCTGCTGCTCAAGCTATAGATTTTCGAAAACCTCTTCAGCCTAGTCCAGGAGTTAAAGCTGCTTATGAAGTTATCCGCAAATATGTAGATTTTCTGGATGAAGACCGGCCTCTTTATGATGATATCAACAAGCTCAAAAAGGTGGTCCAATCAGGAGAGATTTTAGAGGCAGTAGAAAAAGTAGTGGGAGAATTGCAATAGATTAAATTGAATTTTTTATCAGCTGAAGGGATATTTATTTTTAAAATCCTCTTTCCACTGGCAGAGTAAGGCAAGTAGGCCCACCCTGTCCTTTGACAAATTCAGTAAGAGATAGAACCTTAACTTGAAAATTATTATCTAACAATATATCAATAGCTGGCTCGTTTTGAGCTTCGGCAACTAGTTGACCGTTTCCCAGACAAATAACATTTCCGCTGATAAAATCCCGGCAGTTAAGAGTTATAGCCTTAAAACCTCGACAGAGATCTTTATCCAGCAAATGGCGGCAGTAGAGAACATCTTCAGGCCCAATAAGACTCATTATTCCCCCAATATGAAAATGAGGCGGAGGAATAGTAGCTATTCTTACTTCATAACCCAATTTTTTAAGGATTAAAGATAGCTGAGTCACTCCTTCTTTGTTTGATCTTTTAGAATAACCGATAAAAGCTACTGAACCGGCCAAGATAACGTCACCGCCTTCAACTGTGCCTGGGGGAGTTATTTGACCAAGTTGGGGAATTCCTAGCGCTTTTAAGTTATTAGCCATCCATTCTTCTTCTCCCAAACGGGTTTTGAGTCCCATCCTTAATTTAATATAGCCTTCATTGGTACAGAGACAGGTATCCCTGGTAAAGACTGAATTAGGATGAGATTCAAGCTCTTCAACATCAATTATCTCGGCCCCGAATTCTTTCATTATCAATTTTAGTTCCTCGTGCTCCTTTTTTGCTTTTTCGGGCTGAGCCACTTCAGCTATATTATGTTCAGCCAGGTTGTCCACCTTGAAAAATTCTTTTTTAGGGCTACAGACAATGACTCTTTTCAGAGGGTAACCTTCATTCATAAGCATGGTTCTACCTCCTTTCTAATGATCTATTGGTTTCCAATTATATCTTCTTCTTAATTTATGAACAATTCCCCAATTAAAGAAGAGCAGTTTGCTGGGGACAAACAGAGCCTATTCCTTACTCCTCACACCTTACTTTAAAAACAACCGTGCCTCCACCAGTATATTGATGAGGATCTAAACATTGAAGGTAAGCTTCATTTCCTTTTTTGGCCAGACCCAGCTCCGCTGGATTTATTCCTTTGGCCAGAGAATTATAATAAGGTAGAAGGGAAGCCAGAGAGTGAAGGCAAATGTTATTCGTCTCTTTTAAATTTATCTTATAGCCTTCATCAATAACTATTTTATGGCCGGTTCTATAAACGGGACAAAAACCTTTAATTTCTACAACTTCCATGATAAGTTTCATGATTTTTTCCTTTCATAAGAAATAAGAATTCAAAAATCCAGGATAAATCCTCTTATTATTCTAAAACAATTACAGCCCAAGTTTAAAATTAATTTTAAAAAAGCGGGTTTTTATTCAAGGATATAATTTCATATAATAAAGAATCAAATTATTGAGGGTCCAAATAATAAGGCAGATTGCTTTAGATTTATAAGAGGAAGTTAAATAAAAAAAAGTGAAAGGTTCTTATTATGATGGAAAAAATTGCTTTGGTCACAGGTAGCAGCCGGGGATTAGGGAGGGCAATTGTCTTAAGGCTGGCTGATAATGTCTCGGGAGTAGCTGTTCATTACAGGAATGAGCGTCGCCAGGCCTTGGCTGTAGTTAGAAAGATAAAGTCCAAGGGCCAAAAAAGTGGCTGTTTTCGAGCGGATCTGACTAAAGAAAAAGAAGCCTTAGGCTTAATTGAAAAGGTAGAGGGCTACTTTGGTCGGCTGGATATTGTGGTTAATAATTTTGGCCCTCTTCAATTGAAACCCTGGCCTGATTTATCAGCACAGGATTGGGACTATATTTTCCGGGCTAATTTAGAGAGTGCTTTTTTCTGTATGAAAGCCTCTCTTTTGGGGATGAAGAAACGCAGATGGGGAAGAATAATAAACATTGGCTACAGCCGAGCAGAGCAGCTGACAGCTTTTCCCACCATTACCCCTTATGCTGTGGCCAAGACAGGACTTTTAATTTTAACGAGGACAGTGGCTGCTTCTGTGGCTTCGTCAGGAATTACGGTCAACATGGTCTCCCCCGGCCTTATGGAGGGAAGTCTTTATCCTCCTGAAAAAAAAGTACCAGCTGGAAGGCTGGGAAAGTTTAAAGACGTAGCTGAGGCTGTGTTGTTTTTAATTTCTGAGGAAGCATCTTATATTACAGGCACAAATTTAATAGTAGCCGGCGGTTGGAGAATATAGAGAAAGCTTTTTAAAGGATTTAATTATAATATTGACTTTCGTTATTCACGAATCCGCGATCAGCTTTCTCTGGCTAGAGGAGGGGCCTCCTTAGAGGAAGTTCTCCTTCGGCGTAAGGAGTTAGCTATTACCTACAATTATTCTTTGTCGATGGGCCTCAGCTTTACTTTTGGCTCTGTTCACAGCAACGTAGTCAATCCTCGCTTTGGAGACGGAGGCCGGGGAATTGGCATCAGATTCTAGACTTCTAACTTTTTAATTCCGCTTGAACAATCAATAAAAAAATCTGCGCTGCCTCCTTCCTTTGTTAATTGGGGTTGCATCCATAGCCCACATACCTCGTCCATGAGTGGCAATGACAATAATATTGTCTCGTGGATGAATGATTAAGTCATGAACATAGGTAGATGGCAAATTGCTGCCCAAAACATTCCAGGTTTTTCCACCGTCTGTAGTGACATAGACACCAATATCAGTACCCACATAAAGGATATTTTTGTTGATTGGGTCTTCCTGGATAACATTGACGGGGCCAAGAGGAATATTGCCGGAAATGTCTTTCCAGGTTTGTCCATAATCGGTCGATTTCCAGATGTATGGTGTGAAGTCCTCGTCACGTTTACCATTTTGGGTCATGTAGACTGTTCCGATCTCAAAAGCTGAAGCTACAATTCGCGAGACCCATTTTTGATAGGGAAGGCCTTTCATGATTTCTTTCCAAGTTTTGCCGCCATCCTTGGTTACATATACTTTGCCGTCATCAGTGCCGACATAGATCAAACCGAATTTGAGAGGAGATTCAGAGATGGAGAAAATAGTATGATAGGGGATGTCACCCATTTCAGTTTTAGTGTTATAGGTCAAATCAGGACTTATTCTTTCCCAGGTGTCACCGCGGTCACGGGAGCGGAGTAAGAACTGCATGCCGTGATAAATTATATGGGGGTTGTGAGGAGAGATAATAAAGGGGGCCAGCCATTGGCCACGAAGCTTTGGCTCATTTTCATATTGACGAGGAAGGATATATTTAACCCCAGATCTCCCAGGCAAACTAAGATCGGTTCGGGTAATATGACCATAGAAGCCGGCTGAATAGACGATATTGGGATTGGTGGGATCAATAGCATGACGGCTGCCCTCACCCCCCGGGGCACTTTCAAACTCGACCGTGGGGATTCGATCTCGTCCCCGGCTAAGATCAACTGCAGCCCTGAAGCTACCGTGGTCCTGCATTGAGCCGTAGACGTGGAAGGGAGTATCCATGTCGTAGGCGATATCGAAAAATTGACAAACTGGCAAGTTGTGGGTGAAAGTTTTCCAGGTTTTACCCCTGTCATAAGAAATAGCAATGCCGCCGTCATTAACATTTACCAGATAATTTGAGTTGCCGGGGTCAATCCACAGCCCATGATGATCGCCATGCATGCCTCTCAGCCGGCGGAATGTTTTGCCACCGTCATTGGAAACATTTAAGGCTAGTCCCATAGTATAGACAGTATTTTCGTCATTAGGGTCAACCCGGATCTGGCCGAATACCCAGCCATAGGTGGCTGAATGGCGTTCCATATAGAGCTTCATCTCTTTAGTTAAACCGCTTACCTGATGCCAGCTTTCGCCCTTATCATCTGAACGGTAGACAGTTGCTCCCTTGATAATGCCTGTTGAAGGGAGCCCGTAGGCATTTAATTTTTCTTCTTCAGTGGGCATTCTCGAGAGTTCGTAATTGTCAATAAAAGCATAGATTACATTGGGTTTGGAGCGGGCTACATCAATCCCGATTCTGCCTCGATACTTAGGCTCTGGCAGGCCGTTATTAATGGGCTGCCAGGTTTGGCCGCCATCAGTTGTTTTATAAATACCGCTGCCAGTGTAATCAGGTTCATTGCGAGGGTCGTTCCATTTCTTGCGGATTCTCTGCCAGGTGGCGGCATAAAGGATGTTACTATCGGAGGGGTCCATAACCAGATCGATAGCCCCTGTTTTTTCATTGATATAAAGCACTTTTTGCCAGGTATGACCACCATCAGTTGTTTTATAAACTCCCCGGGCTGGGTTATATGTCCACTCATGACCAGAAGCAGCCACATAAACAACATCAGGATTTTGGGTGTCGATAACTATTCTGCTTATGGTATAGGTATCGGCCAGCCCCATATGTTTCCATGTTTTACCAGCATCAGTGGATTTGTATACACCGATTCCAGCCTGGGAACTTCTGAATATATTGGCTTCACCTGTTCCTACCCAGATTATATCTGGATTTGAAGGAGCAATAGCTATATCGCCGACGGAAGTTGAAGGGGCCATATCAAAAACAGGTTCCCAGGTAGTACCTTCGTTATCGGTTTTCCAGACTCCTCCTGATGCTGAACCAACATAAATTGTGTAATTTTTACCTTTGGGAGTAACTACAGCTATATCAGTGCAGCGGCCACTGACATTAGTTGGCCCGAGAAACTGCCATTTGAGTTTAGTCCAGGGAGAGCTTTTAGTCATTTCCAAATGCTTAGCGTAGCCTGTTAATCTTAAAGCCGGATCAGTGTTAATAATTCTTTGCGGTTTCTTAACTTTTTTTGCCTGAAGGAGGGAAGTAGAGAAGCAAGCGAGAAAAAGTCCGACAATTAAAACCAGTAACAGACGCCAAAAATTTTTTTGGTATTTCATTATGCCTCCTGTTGATGGATTTTATTTTATTGCTTACCATTTAACTAATCTTAGGAAGATTTAAAGATTATTTCAACTAAAAGTAGGTTTTTTTATCAGTGTTTTTTTGGAATGTTTAATTTCAAAAAGTTTGCTCCTTGATTTAAGCGTATAATTGGGCTATCCCTTTTAGAAAAAACATAGGTTCTATCCTCTGCAGGGCCAGATGTCCCTATCAGGCCGGAAGCCATTGCATCATCTCATGTAAAGCCTGCTGTCCCCAGCGGGCCGTTTAATTATATAACGGACCAGTCGGAGACCGGTCCCTACAGTAAAATTAATTGTTACATTTTTCTGGATTTGAGATGGTCCAAAATAGAATTTTAAGGTTAAAATAATTTTTTCTACTTGCATATTTTATATAAATGATATAAGGCTAAATTGAATAAAGAGAAAGGGAGGAACCAATGAGTATTTTTAGAGCTATGGTTTTCAGTTTATTAATTATTTTTGTCTTTATCTTTGCTTCTGCCTCATCTTACTCCAGTCAGAAACTAATAACAGGTTCAGACAAAATTGAAATAACAATTCTTTATGATAACTATGTATACACAGAAGGGACCAAAGCTGATTGGGGATTTTCCTGCCTGATTGAAGGTACAGAGAAAACAATTCTTTTCGACACTGGAACCAAAAGTGATGTTTTATGGCACAACATTCGAAAATTGGGAATTGATATAGGCCGAGTAGATCAGGTTGCCATTTCTCACATCCATCTTGATCATACAGGAGGACTGTTTTCTGTTCTGGAAAAAAAGCATGATGTTCCGGTTTATGTGCCGGCCTCTTTTCCAGATGATTTTATGGAAAAAGTGAAAAGCAAGGGTGCTTATCCTGTCAGAGTTAGTCGGCCCTTAGAAATATGTAAAGATGTTTTTCTTACTGGAGAAATGGGCGAACAGATAAAGGAACAATCATTAATATTAAATACAAGTCAAGGGTTAGTGGTCGTAACGGGCTGTGCTCATCCAGGAATCGTCAATATCGTTAAAAAGGCTGAAGAAATATTAAATAAGAAAGCTTATTTTGTCCTGGGCGGCTTCCATCTGATGCACAAGTCAGATAATGAGGTGAGGCAGATTATCTCTCAATTCAAAAACTTGGGTGTTAAAAAATGTGGGCCTACTCACTGTACAGGTGATAAGGCTATTGCTCTTTTTAAAAAAGCCTTTGGCCCCAATTATATTCGTATGGGGGTAGGGAAAGTTGTTAGGTTAAAAAAATAAAAAGCAAGCTATGCTTTTAAAAAGGAGATAGGCCAATGAATAAAATCCCATTAAAAAAGTTCTTTTTGGTTTTTAGTTGGGCTTTGCTCTTTATTTTGATAGGAATTATTAGCCTTAGGGCTCAAATCGTCAGGCCTGGGCCTAAGCAGCAGATAACCTTGGCTTTAGTCGGTGATGCTATCATTACCCACAGAATTGCCCAGTTTGATAATCCGCTTTATCCTCAATTTCAGCAGATGATAGCTATTATCCAAAAGGCCGATGCTGCTTTTTTGAATTTGGAGCTTTCTTTGATTCGCTTTTCTGATTTTAAAGGCTGGCCTGAGGTTGAGAATGGAGGAAACTGGGAAGTTGGGCCGCCTGAATGTGCTTATGATTTGAAAAAGATGGGCTTTGATTTAATGAGTAGAGCCAACAATCATACCACCGATTATGGAGTGGAAGGGATGAAAGTTACTGATGCCCTTTTGGATAGATTAGGAATTGTTCATGCCGGCAGCGGTCTTCATCTTGGTCAGGCCAGCCGGCCTGGTTACCTGAGTACTGTCAAAGGACGGGTGGCTCTAATCAGCTTTGCTTCCAGCTTTACCCGTATGTCCCGGGCCGGGGCCTGCCGCCAGGACATGGTTGGCCGCCCTGGTCTTAATGCCTTACGGTTGAAAAGAGTTTTTCAAGTCGATAAAGAGACTTTTATGCTACTTTCTAAATTAGCGCCCAAACTCGGCGGCAGCCCTCCTTCCCAACCTTCTTCTCCTCTGACTATATTTAGCGTTGATTCGCCTGTTTCAAGGATAACAGTCGTTCCTGGTAAAGAGTACAAAGTTGTAGAGACTCCTTATTCTGAAGATAAAGAGAGAATTCTTCATCAAGTTGCTAATGCTGCGGAAATGGCTGATTGTGTGATTGTAGCCAGCCATTCTCATCAGCCAGGAAATAAGTATGTAAAGCCGCCTGAGTGGCTGAGAAACTTGGCCAAGCAGTGTATCGATGCTGGGGCCAGTGCTTTTGTGGTTACTGGTCCTCACCAGCTTCGGGGTATAGAAATTTATAAAGGCAGGCCAATTTTTTATAGTCTGGGAAATTTTATTTTTCAGAATGAAACAATTGATCCGGTGCCGGCCGATTTTTATGAGAAACTGGATTTGCCGGCCACGGCTCTGGCGGCTGATTTATATGATAAGCGCTATAAAGGGGGAACTATCGGCTTTCCGTCAAATCCAATATGGTATGAAAGCATAATCGCCGTTCCTTCTTTTAAAGAAGGGAAAATGGTTGATTTAAAGCTTTATCCGCTTGACTTAGGTCAAAAAGAGCCTCGTTCCCAGCGGGGGACAGCTTTTTTAGCCGAGGAGGCTAAAGCCTCGAAAATCATTGAACACTTAGCTCAACTTTCTGCCCCTTTTGGGACTCGGATTGAATTCCAGAAGGGAATAGGAATCTGGCTTAAGGCCTCCCACTGAAGATGATTTAGTTTATGAAGCAGATCTTCTTATCTGTCCTGAGTTATGTGGCGAGAGGCAAATTATAACCTTCATCGCTGTTTAGGACGTAGCGGACAAAATCATCAAATGCCTCGATCTGATCATTGTCGCAAAGAGACCTCCATCAGCCAAGCCAAAAAGAAATTTTATATAAGATTTTTTCCGACAACCTATTGATAAATTTCTTTCGGAGGATTATTTTGTTTTATATGTTTCCACATCTTGATGTCTTTTCTTTTTCCTCAAAAAGACAGCCATTATCTCAGAGTCAAGAGATGGACTTTCGGCTCAAATATTCATTTTTTAATAAGGAGGAATAATGAGAAATTGCAAACCTTGGATCTTTATTGTTTTCCTGGCCCTATTTCTTGGTACTGGCCAGGCTAAAACAACGAAAGGGACCTTCACCTTAGAGCAGGTTCTAAGTGCTCCCTATCCTAAGCATCTGGTTTCGGCCAAAAAAGCGGACCGGATTGCCTGGATTTTTTACACAGCTGGAAAGAGGAATGTCTGGATGGCGGCTGCCCCGGATTTTCTTCCAGTCAACTTGACCCATTATAAACAAGATGAGGTGTTTGAGATACCTGATCTGGCCATCACTGATGATGGTTCCCTTGTGGTTTATGTTCGGGGCGGAAACCCCAACCAGCAAGGCTGGGTGACCAACCCTAAGAGCGATCCGGATGGAGTGGAACAGGCTATTTGGGCAGTAAAAACAAATGGGGGAAATCCCTGGAGAGTGTGCCAGGGTAACCATCCGGTTATCTCTCCTGACGGCCGCTGGATTCTTGTGTTTAAAGAAGGGCAGATCTATCGTGTTTCCCTAAAAGATCCCAGCTCTTCAGGAGAGAGACCGGTTCCTGAGTTGCTTTTTAAAGCAGCCGGAAAAAACGGAAGGCCCTGTTGGTCTCCGGGTGGGAAAAGGATAGCTTTTGTTAGCAGCCGCAGCGATCACAGTTATATTGGTATTTTTGATATAGATGAGCGAAAGATAACCTGGCTCGCTCCTGGTGTTGACTGGGACAGCAGCCCGGCCTGGACTGGGGATGGAAAACAGGTAGTCTTTTTCCGAGATCCCGGAGGCAAACGCGGCGATTTTTACAGCTTTTTCCGAAAACCATCCCAGCGGGCCATTTGGATTGCAGACGCAGATACTGGCCAAGGCCATAATTTATGGACAGCCAAAGGAAAAGAACCTCAATTCTATTCTGTCCGCAATCTGATGGTTACAGAAAACAACCGGATCTTGTTTACAGCTGAAAACGATAACTGGAATCATGTTTTTTCACTACATCTGACAGGCGGTGTCCCTACAGACTTAACTCCTGGGGAAGGCGCTGTTGAGCATCTCGGACTCTCTGCTGATGGAAGGATGCTTTTTTACAGCTGTAATCATGGGGATATTAATGGACGTCATATCTGGAAAGTGCCCACAGCCGGAGGAAAGGCAGTCCAGTTAACCAAAGGAGCTACTATTGGCACCTATCCGGTAGCCTTAGCCTCAGGGAAAAATTTTGCTTTTCTCTTTTCTACAGCCAAGCATCCCCTCTCAGTTGGGCTGGTGGCTTCTCAAGGGGGGAAGATAAAGATTATTGCTCCCCGCCAGTTACCATCTCAGTTCCCTCTCGATGATCTTGTAATTCCCAAGCTTGTAACCGTCAAAGCAGAAGATGGGCTGGATATTTTTTGCCAGCTCTTTATACCTAAAGGGGCAAAGGCGGGGGATAGGAGACCGGGCATCGTTTATACCCACGGAGGCCCTATGCGGCAGATGCTTCTGGGATGGCATTACATGGAATTCTATTCAGAAGCTTATGGGATTAACCAGTATCTGGCCAACCAAGGATATGTGGTCATTTCCATTAATTACAGGAGCGGTATTATGTATGGACGTTCTTTTCGTTATGCACCCAACACCGGACAGAGAGGAGCTTCAGAGTATCAAGATGTGGTGGCTGGGGCAAGGTATCTGCAGAGCCGGCCAGAGGTTGACCCGGAAAAAGTGGGTCTTTGGGGCCTTTCTTATGGAGGCCTTTTAACGGCCATGGGCCTGGCCCGTAACTCAGATATTTTCAAGGTTGGTGTCGATCTGGCTGGGGTTCATGACTGGTCCCAGATGCGTTGGGGGAGGCTTGATGAGGCTGGCCGCAAGCTCGCTTTCGAATCTTCACCCGTGGCCAGCATTGATAAGTGGAAATCACCTGTTCTCATTATCCAGGGAGATGATGATCGTAATGTGCCTTTTTCTCAGTCAGTTGAGCTTGTCCAGAAGCTAAGAGCCAAGGGAGATGTCCATTTTGAGCTAATGATTTGTCCGGATGAGCCGCATGAATTTCTTCTTTATAAGCACAGAATGGAAGCTTATCGCCGAACCTGTGAGTTCTTAGACCGCTATCTACACAAAAGGTAGCCGCAGAGAGGTAAAAAGTGAAGAAAATACTTTATTTGATTTTTTTCTTGTTGTTGGTCTTTGCCTTTAGCCTTCAAGCTGAGGCCCAGAAGATAAAGACCGTGAATGGGGTCCAGGTCATTATCAATCCCAAAAAGCCCCATCCTCCTAAGGGTTCCCTGTCCAGACTACGACTCCAGGAAGATTTTACCATCGGGGCCAGTGATAATCCTGATGAGTCCTTTTCTGAAGTTAATGCTTTTACGGTAGATGATGATGGCCATATTTTTGTGGTTGATTTCAAAGAAGCTGTTGTCAGAGTTTTTGACAATCAAGGAAAATTTAAACAGAAATTTGCCCAAAAGGGCCAGGGGCCGGGAGAATTGAATATGCCCTCTGGAATATTGATTACTCCTGAGAATGAGTTGATGATTGAAGACACAATGAATAGAAGGTTGGCCTTTTTCAGTCTGAATGGGAAATTTTTAAGGAATGTATCTTTAGCCGATAAAACATCTTTAGTTAATCTAAGCTTCGATTCTAAAGGAAATATGGTCGGCCGGGAATTAGTTCTGGAAGGAAGTAAAATGTTCTGGGAAGTAAGAAAATATGATCAGGATTTGAAACCGCTCTTTACCCTAGATGAAATCGAATTTAAAAATCCCCTTCAAGGGAAAATGAACATTTTTGAGTTTCTTTTCTTTGCCCAGATAAATAAAGATGACACTATTTACTATGGCCGGCCTGAAGAGTATAAAATCAAAATCTATAATCCTCAGGGAAAACTTATAAAAATAATTCAAAAAGAATATGATCCGGTCAAAATTACTGACAAAGATAAAGAGGAAATACTGAAAAGGATACCAGATGTTGGCTTTAATTTTAAAGACAGAATAGAGTTTCCTAAGTATTTTCCTGCTTACCAGTATTTTACTTTAGACGAGGAAGGGCGATTATTTGTTAGAACTTTTGAGAAGGGCAAAGCTGAGGGCGAGTATTTCTTTGATGTTTTTGATTCAGAAGGCAAATATATAGCTCGCTTTGTCCATAAAGCAGATCCCAGAGCCTGGAAAAACCATAAGCTTTATTCAATTGAAGAATCAGAAGAAGGATATAAAATCATAAAACGTTATAGTGTCTTCTGGGAGAAATAAAGCCCCTCTTTATCTGAGAAATGCCTGAGGCGGTTTGTTGGTGTTTATTTGTATTTGAAGTCGGTGTCAGGCTCTGTGGTGAGGATATCAAATTCAGCCAAGCGATCGATTAGTTTTTTCTGGCGTAGATATTTTTTTATTTGGGCAGCTTTACTCTTGCTGAAAACGCCGAGTAATTGTCTATTCCAGTATTCATCATAAAGGTATAAAACTTTTTTACACTTAGCTCGCTTCATAGCTTCATCAATTTGTTTTTGATAATCAATGTTCTGGGATGTCTGCATTTTTTTCCTCGCTTCAAATTAAACTAAAATAATCTATGCAAAAATCATGCCAAATTAATAAGCTCATCTTTAATAAATTCTCTCCAAAACTTTCATTAAACATCTATTAGAGCTGTCAATCATCGTTTTAATTATTATCAAATAGGAAATGCTTTTTTACCTAATACCCAATCTGAAGCATGAAGCCTCAAATCTTTAAAAGGAGCAATATTAATTTTTTTTTGGATTAAATGTCAAGCTTTTTTTTGATTTTTTTTTAATGTTTTTTCTAGCCCAAGCATGCTTATTTCGGTTGGAGTACCTAAATATCATTACCAAAGAAATAACAATCGAGTTATTTTGTTATTTCTTGTAACTTTTCGACTTAAATTGGCCTTTTATGATATAGGAGAAGATGTGTACTATAATATGAGATAAGGATGAAAGTATTTAAATTGAAGCCTGAAATTGGAATCAAAACCATTTCTGCTCTTTTAACTTTAATCATTCATGGATTACTGGCTTATTTGGCTCTGACTTTGGTCTCCCCGGTTAAAATCTTTGTTGAAAGAGAAAAAATTACTCCCGTCATTATTGTTCCTCCAGAAAAACTCTATCTACCCCAGTATGGGATAGGGCCAGCTGCTTCTGACCTTTTTATGAAAAAATCAAGAGAAAATACAATTCGCCCAGGCCAGATTTCTGGGAGAACGAAAAAATTATCCCCAGAACCTGGTGAGAAAGAGAAAACTGCCTTGGTTTCTCAACCAGTACCAGCATCTTCTTTATCCTCAAGCTTTCGGTTGAATTTAAGCGGCAAGACTAAGAAGAGTTTGTCTTCGGGTGTTAGCCCACAGCTATCTTTTAATTTAAGTAAGCTAAAAAGAGCTTCGGGCAAAAGAGAAAAAAGTCAGGTGGCCAGGAAATTGGATTTTCTAAAATATATTAATCCTGAATTTTCATCTCTGGCTGGAAGCGGAACTTCTTTATCTTTCTCAGATAAAAAAAAGGGCCTGACTCTTGCTCGAGGCAGACTATCTTATCTTAAAAATGGCTATGATCTAACTTCTTGGGCAGAGGCTGTAGTAGCTAAGATTCAGAAGTATTGGCTGCTGCCAGCCGGCCAATGGATAACCAAACAAAATCAGGTGGGAATTATAGTCCGAGTAAGAAAGAATGGGCAGTTAGAATTGCTCAAAGTGGAGACAACTTCCCAGGAGGAGATCCTTGACCAGGCAGCTCTTAAGGCTATAAATTTAAGCTTGCCTTTACCTAAACTCCCAGATGATTTTCCAGAGAATCAAGTTGAGGTTTATCTTGTCTTTGAGTACCATGATTAGAAAGTCTGTTAGTTGCTTGCTGATCTTGGTATTTTTTCAGCTAGCTTTAAGTGCTGATTGGAAAGTTGAAGTGGCTTCTTTTTTTGGTCCCAACAACAATTATGAATCGGCCATAAATTATTTGCTTTCCCACTTGGAAACTATAAGCAGAGAAGAGAAACCTTCGGCTTACCTGCTGCTTGCCTATTTATATGAAAGGTTGGCTGATAGAGACAACCAATATAAATGGCTGGGCCAATATTTTGACATAGGTCGAGGCTACAAGCCTCAGCTCAATTTCCTGGATGAAAATACAGCTTCAGCCGTTATAAATTATTTAAATGGCTGGCTGCAGAAATATCCATTGATTACTGGGTTGGCTTTTATAGATCTCAAAAAAAAAGAAATTAGCCGGCTACCAGAAGCATTTCTCCTGGCCGTGCATATGGCCAACCCGGCCTATTATCGGTTAGCAATAGGAAAAAATATAGTCAGTGGGGGCCTCTTGAACAAAGGTTTAAACATCATAAATCTTGAAGCCAGCCCTTTATTAGAAAAGACAGGGAAGCATGCCTATTTTTTTGATGTAAAAATTGATGATTTGGTTGTAAGAAAAAAAATAGAGGTGGAAGTCCAGCTTAAATCTATTTTTCCCCAAAAACGAATAGAATTCCAGATGAAAAACAGGCAAAAAAAAGATGAAGTTAAGAATCTTGAATATAAATTATCAATGTTTATTGGAGATAGATTGATTGTCAGCAGCCGCAAAGTTCAGCCTTATAAATTGACTCTGAAGCTGGATATACCGCTGACCAAAGGTAAGTATCAGCCCTTCGGTCCCGTTGTCGACAAGACCAGTCCTTTTAATGCCGATCCTTTGGCTAATTCTGTTTCTATCCCCCAGGCAATAGCTAGTCTTGTCCAATTGTTAACAGGCAAAAGTGAAAAGAGTCAACAAGTTAAGAAGATGTCCCTTCCTCAAGAAATGAACCAATTAGAAATAACTTTTATCAGGAAAAACGCTCAAGGAATAGAAGAAAAAGTCTGGGCCAGGCTAAAATTGAAGGTCACAAGCCTTAAAGTTTTTGCTTATAAATAAAGGAGGACACTCCCCCTTTTTACTCTTTTACCATGAATTTTGAATAGATGAGGGTATTGAATCCGTCCTTGGTCCAAGCGCTTTTACATAGTATAAATAGGTTAAGAGGAGAAATTTCATGAATTCAAAGGAGAGGGTCACAGCAGCCATAAATCACCAAACACCTGACCGTACTCCCCTTGATGGCAGCTTTAGGCAGGATGTCTGGAGCAAATTAGAAGATTACTTCGCCACAAAAGAGGCTGAAGTAATTAGGAAGAAACTGGGTCTGGATATTCGGACTTGTATGATGGAACCAAGTCTCTCCTTTAGCAGGAGGGCCACCCCTTCACCATGGCAGATTCCTGAAATCGGCATGGGCAGAGATAATTTAGTTATTATCCGTGAGAATGGCTGGCTGGAGGATGAGTATGGTATATGCCGGCTGCCAAACAGTAATCGGTTATATTGGCAGTATGTCTATCATCCATTAGCAGAAGCTGACCTCGATGAAGTGATCAAATATCAATTCCCAGATCCAAGTCTTGAAGAACGTTATAAGAACATCCGCGAAGATGTGGCCCGCTTTGGGGGTGAATATTTTACTCTGGTTGAATTATGGAATATTTTCAAAACTTCATGGGAACTTCGGGGATTCGAGAGATACTTAATGGATTTAAGCCAGGAACCCAGGCTGGCAGAAACCCTTGCTGATAGAGCTTTAGAACACAGGATTGAACAATCTAAGCAGATAGTGAAATGTGGTGTTGATATGTTATTTATCATGGGCGATATTGCCATGCAGAAGACGATGATGCTGTCTCCTGTCATGTGGCGCCGCTATTTTAAACCCCGGCTGAAAATATGGATACAGGAAATTCGCCGTGAACGTCCTGATCTCTATTTTATGTTTCATAGTGATGGCAATATAGGGCTTGTTTTTGAAGATCTGATAGAAATTGGATTTGACGTTATCGATCCCATCCAACCTGAATCTATGGATGTGGTTGATATCAAGAGACGCTTTGGTCACAGAGTTTGCTTGCATGGAACAATCTCTTGCCAGAAAACTCTTCCATATGGAACAGCAGAAGATGTGGCAGCTGAAGTAATAGATCGAATAAACAAGTGCGGTAAAAAGGGAGGTCTAATACTTGCTCCCTCAAATACTGTCCAGCCCGATGTGTCAGTCGAAAAGATATTAACCTTATACTCAACTGCAAAAAATTTCTCATTAAGATAATTACAAGAATATTGTAAATTCGAAATGTCTTTCTAGTCTATTAAGGTTTAAAGTGATTATCTTTCTCTTGTTCTAACTTAAAACTTAGGGGGTCTTTGTCTAACCAGCCAGATCTTAAACACGTTCTCTGAGTCTAAATTTGCTGAATTTGAAATCTTCTTATCCTCGCTGGGGCATAAATTATTGTTCTTCATTTATCTGACATTTTTTTTATTTTTCTCTTGACAAGCAGTGGCCGGAGGTGTATTAATATATATGGTGAACAAAATGGTGAACAAATTAAGGAAAAGGCTAACAGCCAGGCAGAAGAAAGTTCTGAGAGCCATCGAAAGTTTTATTCTTGAGTACGGCTATTCTCCTACCATCCGCCAACTGGGAGAGCTGCTGGGGATTGCCTCTCCTTCGGCTGTCTTCAAACATATTCTGAGTCTGGAGAAGAAAGGCTATTTGAAACGAATCAAGGGAAAGGTAAGGCTGATCAGCTCAGCTCTTGCGGATAGGCGGCTCCGGGTGCCCTTGGTGGGCCTGGTTCCGGCCGGCCAGCCGAGAGAAGTCTTTGATGTTTCAGGAGAAGCGGTGGAAGTTCCCGAGTGGATGGTGGGCCGGAGAAAAGGCAATATTTTCTGCATCAACGTCGAGGGTAAAAGTATGATTGATGCTTATATCGATGATGGAGACCGGGTGCTGGTGGAAAGAACTAATACAGCCAGTTCAGGTGAGATGGTGGTGGTTCTTCTGGATGACGGCACGATTACTTTGAAGAGGTTGCGCTTGGACAACGGTCATATCTTCCTTGTTCCGGAAAACCCGGACTTTAAGCCTATCAAAGTTAAGGAGCTGAGAATTTTAGGCCGGGTGATCGGTGTTCTGCGTAAGTATTGAAGAACGTCCATTTTTATTCGTGGGCCTCTATTAGCCAGGAAAAGAAGAGGTCAAAGGGAAAAAATGCCGAGAAGATTTATCGTCCATGTTGATATCGACGCCTTTTTTGCGGCCGTCGAGGTTCTGCTCAATCCCTCGCTCAAAGGTAAACCCCTTATTGTCGGCGGCCTTCCCCACGAAAGGGGAGTGGCCTCCACTGCTTCCTATGAGGCCCGCCGCTATGGTGTCCATTCCGGCATGCCACTCCGCAAAGCCTACCAGCTTTGTCCTCATGGTGTATTTCTAAGGGGGAATTATCAGATTTACAGGGCCTTCTCCGAAAAATTCTTTCGCCTTCTTGCCCGTTACACTCCTGATGTGGAGCAGGCTTCCCTGGATGAAGCATACCTTGACCTCAGCCGCTGTCGACCTCTCTATTCTTCCTTTTCTCGCACTGCTCGAGAGATTAAAGAGGAGATAGAAAAAAAATTAGGGCTCAGAGTCTCAGTTGGGGTAGGACCCAACAAGCTCCTAGCCAGACTGGCCACCTCTCAAGCCAAACCCGGTGGTTTGGTAGAGATTGAGCCAGGAAAAGAAGAAGAATTTCTGAAAAACCTGGGAATAGAGATTCTGCCGGGTATAGGGCCCAAAGCTCAGGTCATCCTCCGCCTGCTCAATATCCATAAAATCGGCGATTTATGGACGTTGCCGCGAGCCAGCCTCCGTTCTCTTTTTGGGGTCAGCGGCGATGAACTTTACCTCCAGGCGAGAGGAATTGACAGCCGGCCTGTGGTCTCTGCTTCTCTGGCCAAGTCTGTCTCGCGAGAGACCACTTTTTTGGAGGATATCTGGAACAGGCGTCTTCTCCTGGCTCACTTGGCTTATCTTTGTGATAGATTAGCTCTTTCCCTACGTCAGGAAGGCCTTTTTGCCCACATCATCGAAGTTAAAGTCAGGTATTCTGATTTCCGGACCGAAGCCCACCGCCGTCTTCTTCTTACCCCTCTCCAGGAGATGGGGGCTATTTTTCGGGTGGTTCATGAGCTTTTCCTCCAGCTTTTCGCTTCTTCCCGCCTGGCTCTCCGCCTGGTTGGGGTTAAGGCCTCCGATCTTGTCCGCCACAGCCCTCTTTCTCTTTTTGAGCCTTATTCAAAGCGGCAGCGGCGGCTGGGTCTGGCTGTAGATGAGGTAAGGGAAAAATACGGATTTGGCTCACTCCTGACAGTCAGAGAAAAAATGCTGGAGAGTCTTTACAGCTTCGAGAAGAAACAGGGATTTATCCTGAAAACAGCCTCTTTGACCAAATAAAAATGTTTATTCCTCTTCGAGTTCATTCTGTTTACAGCCGGGGGAGAGGAGCGGTCACTTTCCAGGAGCTGGCATTATGGGTCGCTCAGCAGCAATTACCGGCGGCAGCCCTGAGCGATATTGGAAACTTTTACGGCTGGGCTGGCTGGAAGAGAGCGGCTCTCCAGCAGGGTTTGGTTCCTCTTTTTGGCTGCGAGATGGAACTGGAAGGCAGAAGGTTTTTATTCCTGGTCAAAAATAGACAGGGCTACTGGCATTTAACAGAAATATTTAACCGGAAGAAGATAAAGGAACCCAAGGGCCTGGTAGTAGTCTTTATCCCTCAGTCCGGCCAAAAGCCTCTTCTCCAGATTTTAGAATCTGGGGCCAGGGAGGATTTTTATCTTGGAGTGGATTTTTTTAATTTTCCCCAGGCCCGCCTCCTGGCTGAAGAATATCATCTTCCTCTGGTTTGGGCCAATCCTTTAAAGTTTATAAAAAGCAGCCAGAGGCTTGTTCTGGTCCATGCCATTCACAAAAAAATTCCCTTTCCTCCAGAATGGGCAAGGCTCAGGCAGAAAGTAAGGCTTTTTGGTCCAGAGCAGGAAGCCCTGGCTTTCAAGAAATTCGGACCTGAGGTAAAACAGCTCTTTAAGACAACCTTTGAGGTGGTTGAGAAATGCTCCTTTTCTTTAGAAAACATCGTTCCTCCTCTCCCTGAAGATATCTTTCCTGCTACTTTGAGGCAGGTTGTGATGAAGGAACTTCGGAGTCGGCGAAATTTGAGCTGGAAGGAAAGAGAAAGAGCCCAAAGAGAATTGGCTGTGGTCGAAGAGTCGGGCTTTGGCCCCTATTTCCTCATCGTCCATGATGTGGTGAACTTTGCCCGCAGACGCGGCATCATCCACAACCTCAAAGGCTCAGGAGCCTCATCCTATCTGGCCTACCTACTGGGGATTTCTCATATTAATCCCCTCCAGTTTGATCTCTATTTTGCCAGGTTCCTCAATAAGGGGCGGGATGACCCACCTGACTTTGACCTCGATTTTGATTCAAGGAGACGGGATGAAGTGCTCTCTTATGTCCTTAACCGCTACAGTCAGCCTCCGACCGGGGCAGCCTTTGTTTGTAGCCTGAAAAACTTCAGGGCTCGTTCTGCCCTTTACGAAACGGCCCGAGCCTTTGGTCTTCCTCCCCAGGAAGCAAGATCTCTGAGCCAGAAAGCACCCTTTTTTGCTCCTCCTACCTACCTTAAAGAAGATAGAGCTCCCCTTGGCTACAGGGAAATATGGAAAGCAGCTTCAGAGCTTACTTCTGTTTACTGGGACAACTCTCTCCATGTAGGAGGAGTAATCCTCACTCCTTCTCCCTTGAGCCGCTATCTGCCTCTTGAAGAGTCAGTTAAAGGTTATACCATGACCCATTACGACCGGGATGCGGTTGAGGATTTAAAGCTGGTTAAGCTTGACCTTCTTTCAGTCAGAGGCCTGGCAGCCATTTCGGCCACCAAAAAGAGGCTCCACCTTAGCTACCTCCCCCCTCATGATGAGAAGGCCTACCGTCTCCTTCAGAGAGGCGAGACCATTGGTTGTTTTCAGGTGGAGAGTCCAGCCATGATGAATCTTCTGAGGCGGCTGAAGCCCGGGAATATTTATGAGTTGACCCAGGCCTTAGCCCTTATTCGACCTGGACCTACTCAGAGTGGCATGAAAGAGAGGTTGCTACGAAGTCGAGAAGGGAAACCGGTTTCTTCTGACCCCCTCCTGGTCAGGATACTTCCTGAGACAAGAGGGCTTCTCCTATATGAAGAGCAAGTGATGCAGGTGGCCGAGCGAGTAACCGGTCTGCCTCCTGAAGAAGGGGATCTTATCCGTAAAGCCCTTAAAAAGAAAGAGACAGATTTCCCTCTTAAAGAGAAATTTTTCAGGGAAGCTGGGGAGCGAGGTTACTCTCCGTCTGAGATAAAAAGGTTGTGGAAGATCATGGAAGATTTTTCCTCTTATTCTTTTAATAAGGCTCACAGCGCTTCCTATGCTTATATGGCCTACCAGGCTGTCTATTTGAAAGCCCATTATCCACTTCTCTATCTGGCGGGAGTTCTTAATGCTGGCGGTGGCTACTACAACCTGGAGGAGTACATCGAGGAGGCCAAGCGGCAGGGGATAAAAATCCTGGCACCGGATGTCAACCGCAGCTCCTACCAGTTTGAAGTGGAAGGAAAGAATATCCGGGTGGGTTTGACTTCCATCAAGGGTCTTGCTTTGAAGACAGCAGATAAGATTATCGCAGAAAGGAAAAATGGTGATTATCTTTCAGTGGAAGATTTTCTCTCTCGGGTGTCTCTGACCAAGGCGGAGCTTTTCTCCCTGATTAAGGCAGGGGTCTTTGATTCGCTCGAGCCCCGCCGTTCCCATCAGATTCTGCACTACTTCCAGGGACTTGAGGAGGTGGAAGGAATTCAGGATCTGGCTTCTAGGGAAAAGGAGAAGATGTTGGTCGATGCCTTGGGCTTTGACCCTGAAGGAGATTCTCTTTCTCTGTGGGCTGGCAGAAGGCCGCAACTGCGGATCAAGGATTTGAAGCGGTATATGGGACAGGAAGTGGAACTTTTGGTCAGGGTGGTGGATGCCCGCCAGAAGGAAGTAAGGGGGAGCCGGAAGTATTTTTTTCTTTTTGAAGATGAGACTGGACTTCTGGAAGGAGTAGGCCAAAGGAAATGTCTTGCCTTTGGTTCGCCCCCGGCCTGCTTTTTGAGGGGAGAGGTCCGAACCGACGGTAACGGCCAACCCAAAATTTTTAACTGCACTTTCCTTCGTGCTCAGACTTATCTAACTGATTGAAAATAAATATATTAACCTCAAATAACAGACGAAAATTACCCTTAGAATTACTATTTTCGGGCCCAAAATGAGCTTTTAAGCCAAGCTAGATTAGTGATTAATTAGATATGGAGATAAGTTCTTAGATTGATGATTTTGCCCTAAAAAATGTTGATTTAAGAGTAAAAAAAGGGCATCAATAAGAAGTATTTTTATAATAATCAATAAGATAGGTTAGCCAAAGCAAAATTAGAAAAATTAGAAAAAGCAAAATTAAAAATAAAAAATATTGTTTGAAATCAAGCTGTTTAATTGGTATAAGTTTTAATATATGAAGCTGGAGGACTTTAGACAGAAGATATATCTTTTTTTCCTATTTAGAATAATATGTTTTTCATTTTTTTTACAAAGGAGGTGAATAAATGAAAAAAAGAAGACTTCTTCTGGCTTTATTTTCAATCTTTATAATTTTCCTGGGATTAAAGGCCCAAACCCTGACAAAAGAGGAAATAAAAGAGATGCTGAATCAGATTCGAAAAGAAAAGTTTGATGTTATCTTGCCTCAAATCATGCGAGAGCACCAGGTTGATATGTGGATTCAGGTCATGAGAGAAGGGAATATTGATCCTTTTTCCTCTAACTTGGGAAGTGATGCTGGGGTTTTTATTTTTACTGATCGCGGTGGCGACCACATCGAACGAGCTGTTTTCGGTTATTGCTCGGATGAAGTTCGGAACTGCGGAGCCTACGATATAATTGTTTTCCCCAAAATAAAGATCCCTTTAACCCATTTACCGGAATATAGGTTTCCTCTAATAGAATTTTATAAGATGGGAGGAACAGAATGGCCGGGAGGTCCCAAGACAGAATTAGATTTCAGGTTTAAGGGAATAGGAAAATTTGTGGCTGAACGAGATCCCCAACGCATAGCTTTAAATTATCTAGAAAAGCTGGGATCTCCTGTCTTATACGAGGAACCGAGATTACGATGCGATGGCATTTCCTATACTGATTACAGACTTTTGATCAAAGAAATTGGTGATAAATATTCCAAAAGAATTGTCTCAGCTGAGCATCTGATAACTGATTTCTTATCAAGGCCAGTCAAGAGCGAGTTAGTCCTTTATAAGAAAATGCGAAAGATGATCGACGACTCTTTTAAGAAAGATTTCGAGCGAATTGAGCCTGGTGTTACCAAACTTAAGGATATTAGGAGTGTCCGTTTTGTAGTTAGTAAAAACGGCCGCAGAAAAAGATATAACGATGTCTTTGAAAGAGGCGATTTAATTTGTC
>CAZEQD010000002.1:0-88580 GCA_964514305.1 uncultured Eubacteriales bacterium | reverse complement strand
GTCAATAAATTCTTAAAAGAGAGGCGCGCTTATCCAGCCCTTTCTTTGACTACCGATACTTCAGTTCTAACTTCTATTGCTAATGATTCTTCTTTCACGCAGGTCTTCAGTCGTCAAATAGAAGCTTTAGGCATGGAAGAAGATGTTGCATTAGGGATTTCAACCAGCGGTAATTCTTTAAATGTCATTGAGGGTTTAAAAAAAGCCAAAGAAATAAAGATGTTGACTATAGCTTTAACTGGGAAGGGAGGAGGGGACTTAGCCTCTCTGCCTGATTATCTGCTGGATGTTCCTTCTTCAGCTACCCCCCGAGTCCAAGAAGTGCACCTCCTTTTTCTTCATCTTTTGGCCGAGGAGATAGAAAGAAGAATGACCTGATTTAGACCTTTAGCGGTTGCGCCAGAAACCGCCACGCCTTGGTCTGGATTTAGAATCCCAGTAATAGAAAGGCTTTTCTTCTTGAGGGGCTGATTCTGAGACGACTGTTTGTTGTTTAGCTTTACTTTTATCAATGCGGAAAGAGCGTTCAGCTTCATATAAAATTTCTGGACGGAGCCCTTCAGCGGCTACTTCTTCTGTAAATTTTCGCCTTCCCTCGACAAGATCTTTTATATAATCATTTATTTGTTCTTGGGAATAGAAATTGTGAACGTCATATTCCTCAAGACTCTTTCCTTCGCAGATTTTAATTTCCTTAGTACCTAAAATACCCTTTTCATAGTGGTTTGTCCCTCTTAAGTCTCCTCTTTGAATTTGGGCCATGAGGTTAATAGGTACTCTTTTTACCTTACGCACCAATCTTTTTTTCGTCTGGCCATTTTCTTGGTAGGTTTCTATGATTTCACCAAGGCCGCCGGTATTGTACTGCATGAATTTTAGTTTACCTGGGTAATTGCTGACTAAGGTCATGATGATTTCGTAGAAGCGGTTGACCTTTTTCGCTCTGGAGCCAATGATAAAGGGGTCCGTGCCGACAATGCGGACTGATTCGCCTGCTCTATGAGGTTGAGAAGCAAAACTGTGGGTGCTCTCACCCCACAGATAGGCCAATGCGGCTTGTTGGGGTGTTAACTCTTGAGCAAAGCTCATAATAGTATTGCGGCGGGTAATAAAAGCAAAAATTAGGCCGTCGAGTTCTGATAGAGGAGGCAGGTTGACTGATTTGGAACAGATGCTGACCATTTTTCCTTTGACTTCTACTTTAAGTTTGTCGCGACGGATGACAGCTCTACCATTGGCTGTTAGACTTTCATCCAGGAAATCAACCTCTCCCTTGGAATTAATCATTACATTTTCAAAGAGAGCTGATTTATCGATTAAAGCATTATACATGGCTTCTTGGTATTCTTTTTCTACATCTGTTTTAACAAAAAAGTTGTTTTCAGAACCCAAGGCTGAACCATCTTTTTTCAAAAAGACAATATCGTCTTGTATCACTTCTGTTTTTTCGCCCTCTTCGTAATTTAAACCTAACTGGTGGCAGGACCAGGTTGATTTTCCGGTAGCTGTTAAGCCAAAAAGAAAGACTCCATATGTTTTGAACTGTCCCTTGATGTCTTTCACTGTGACCAATTTGGTGCCTGCATGAAGACCGAGCATACCCTGTTCATCGGCTAGCCACATTGCCTGACGCAGGAAACCTTTTTTATTTTCCCCCATATAGTCAGTACCCAGAGCTATATTGATATTTTCTTCGGGAAGGACAAGAACCTGCTGGCGGAGAAGATGCTCCTCAGGAATGTGGACCATTATAAACTCAGGACCCGGCTTTTTTTTGGGCTTGAACATAGTTATCCCCCACATGTAACCAAGGCGATAATTGACTAGATCTGCGGCTGAGAGATAGAGGTTACAGAAAGGGTTGTAAGAATCATTATCTCCCATGCGCCGACGTATATGGAAAAAAGGAAGAGTCCGCAGGAGATGGAGGACCTTATCTAATTCTTGAGGGGCAGCTGCAATCAGAGATTGTTGTTCAGAGGTGGGATTAGGCAGCCTTACAGCCTCGCTTCCTAAATAAACCGTTTTGGGGGCAATACGGCTGGATATGGCTGAACGCCAGCCATAAGAACCATATTTAGTGCGAGTGCCGGTGGCTTTAGCTCTTGGTTCCAGCCATTTCAGGTCAACGCTTTTGATGTTTGGGCCTTTGAGGGCTCGAGACAACTCAACTGCAAATTTTTTATAAGCTTCTTCGTCATAGAGTTTGGAATTAGGCATTATTATTTTCCTTTTTTAATCATAATTATTTAATTATGGCATCATCTTTAGGCTAAAATGAGTTTTTTTATATCTTCGGCTGAGGCAACACCGCTGTTAAAAAGATATGTTTCTGTTTTTTCGAGTAGATGGCGGAAAAAGCTTTTTTGGAGCTCTAATTGCTCGCTGCCTGTTGTTAAAAGATGGGGATTGAAAAAGGGCTGAGGCTGACTGGGAGAGAGGCTTCGTTTTAGGCCTAAACTTTCTCCAGATTCTAAGATGCGCAAGGCATCTTCCAATTCAACCTTTACTGAGGGTGGAGAAACGGTGTCGTAGCGGAGGATAAAAATCCAGCGGAGCTGGCTGCGTTTAACATGCTTAGCTGGACCAGCCAGCCAGTAGGGATCAAGCAGAGCTTGAGCATTTTTAGAGGCTTTATAACAGAAAGGTGAACCTTTATCCAAGCAACAATCATCCAGCTGCAAGCATTTTGAATTTTGGCAGTCTTCCTTTCGGGTAACAACATTTTCACACTTACTGTGGTCAAAGAGAGAGGCTAAGCTGGGATAGAGTTCAGCGGAATTGGTAGGCAAAAGTAATTTTCTTTCTATACAATCGGTTACTACCTCATCTCCAGCAAAACGAGCAAAAACAATATCATTGCTCAAAAGCTTAAAATTTTTGTCCTGGAGGAGACTGTAAAAAATTTCCGTTTTCTTTGTTCCTTTAGGGCCGATAAGGATTAGGCTGAGGCCATTTAAATCGAGCGACATACCTCGGAGCCCATTTACATTGAACAGCCTTTCTGAGACATCCATAACTAAACCCAGGGCTAAACTCCGTAAAGGACTGTAATTGTCTGTATTAACTAAAATTCCAGTTTTAGTTTCAGAATTATAAAAAGCCCTCGGCTCGCGACCAGCTATGCCATCGACAGCATAAATAATTCCGTGCGGCTCTAAATCAGCTTCCAGTTGAGCCGGATACCAGTTTTCAATCCAAAAATCATTGAGATGGGAGAGGTTAGTCCGGAGTTGAACAACGACGCCATTTATATTGGCATTCCATTCGAAATAATTTTCATAGCTAAGGTGACTTTCCATCTCAGCCACTAAAGCATCTCTCATCTTGACGGAAATAGATGAATCGACAGGCACTGACTTTCTTATTCGGGTCAAAGTGTTATTGAGAACAATTCTTTTGACTTTTTTAGCGGTTTTAAGATTAGAAAGGGCATCGATTATCCTGTCCATTCCCTTTTCCAGGTTGGCCATAGAAGTAGCGTATGAAAGGCGGAGATAGCGGTCGGTGCCAAAGGCCGCCCCAGGTACTATAGCCACTTTAGCTTCTTTGAGAAGGTAATAGGCCAAACCATAGGAGTTGCGAATCAGGCTATTATTAAACTCCTTTTCATAATAGGCTGAAAAATTAGGGAAAAGATAAAATGCTCCTTGAGGTTTGAAGCAGGAAATATGAGGAATAGTCTTGAGCCTCATTAAGGCATAATTTCTTCGACGCTGAAATTCAGACCTCATCTTAGAGACTTCGTATTGAGGGCCAACGAGAGCTTCAACACTCGCTTTTTGGGAAATAGAACAGGCATTGGAGGTGCTGTGGCTTTGAATTTTAGACATAGCCCGAATAATTTCACTTGGTCCGGCTGCATAGCCAATCCGCCAGCCAGTCATCGAATAGGATTTAGAGACACCGTTGATTATTATCGTTTTTCTTTTTATTTCTTCCCCTAAAGAAGAAAAACTGACAAAGCGAAAGTCATCATAGACGAGTTGGGCATAAATTTCGTCAGCAATGACAAAGATATCTTCTTCCATGACTACATCAGCTAAAGCTTCTAACTGGTGCTTTTGATAAGCAGCTCCAGTTGGATTGGCCGGATTATTGAGGATAAGAGCTTTGGTGGCGGGATTTATAGTGGCTTTAAGCTGCTCTGGATTAAGGAGGAAACCATCTTCTTCTTTGGTAGGTACAATAACAGCCCGGCCGTTAGCCAGAGAGACGGCCGATGGATAAGTGACCCAATAGGGAGAAGGAATGATTACTTCTTCTCCCTCATTGATCAAAGCTTGAAGAAGATGGTAAAGGGAACTTTTAGCTCCGCTGGAGACAATTATCTCTTCTGGATTATAATCGAGGCCGTAATCTGCCTTAAGGCGGCTAATAATAGCTTCTTTTAAGGCCGGGATGCCGTCGTTTTGGGTATATTTGGTAAAATTCCGGGTGATAGCTTGGATGCCCGCCTGTTTAATGTTGTCCGGAGTCGGAAAATCTGGTTCGCCGGCGCTGAGGTCAACTACATCTATGCCCTCAGCTTTCATAGCCATGGCCTTGGCTGTTATTTTAAGGGTAAGTGATTCGCCAATTTGATTTACTTTTTCTGATATCATGGGTTACCTATTTTTTAAGAACCGAAATTTATTCTTCTTCTTTTTCTTCAGGACTAAGCTTATCCTTTAGATACTTTTTGAGATCGACCCCAGTTAAAGAGTGGACTACCTCAGGCATTTGGGCTAATATTTCAGCTACCTGAGAAGTTATTTTCGAAGCTGAGGCTCCCTTATCACCTCCAACTAGGACTATTTTATCAACTTTAGTCAAAGGTTCAGCTACAGATTTAGCCAATTCTGGCAGAATCTGGAAATAAGTTTCTAAGATGGCAGCCTGATTATATTTTTCCCAGGCTTGGGCTTTTTTAAGCATAGCTTCAGCTTCAGCCAGCCCCTTTTGTTTAACTTTTTCAGCTTCAGCCACTCCTTCCAGTTTTAAGGCTTCTGCTTTTCCTTTAGCTTCTGCCTGAAGACGAAATTCTTCGGCTTCAGCCTCAGCTTTAATCTGGTATTTTCGAGCATCAGCCGGTTTGAGAACACTGGAATCTAATTCTTTTTCTCTTCTGGCTATCTCTAATTCTTCAATTTTAATGGCTTCTTCTTTCTCTATTAGTTTGACCTTGGCTTCTTCTTTTTTTATCTGCTGGCTGAGACGGAAACGTTCTAGTTCATAAGCAAAATCTGCCTGGGCTTTTTTTTGGTTAACTTCTACCTGGGAAGCTGCTTTTTTAGCTTCATTCTCCCATTCAGCTTTTGCGATTAAAGCTTCAGCTGCTAATCTGGACACTTCACCTTCTTTTCTGGCTTCCGAAGAGCGGATCATAGCTTCTTTTTCGGTTTCAGCTTCAGCAATGGCTGCATCTCTCTTAGCTGCTGCTACTTGAGGTTTTCCCAAAGCATCAAGATAGCCCTGGGTATCGCTAATATCTTTGAGGGCAAAGGAAATCATAGTCAAACCCATTCGGGAAAAGTCGCTCTGAGTAACTTCGGTTACTTTTTCTGAGAATTCATGCCTGCCTTTGAAGATTTGTTCTACGGTCATAGCTCCCATGATTTCTCTCATTTTACCTTCCAGAATGGTAGAAGAGACATCTCTGATGCCTTCCTTGCCCAATCCTAAAAACTGCTCAGCCGCTAAACGAATAGAGTGATCAGTAGAATCAATTTTAACCTGAGCTGTGGCTTCAGCCATGAGAGGCACCCCCCCATGGGTTAAAACTTCAGGAGTTTTAATGTTAAGAGTTGTGACTTCCATGGGGAGCGTGTCTACAGTTTCTAGGAAAGGAATGACAAATGTTCCCCCTCCTAGGCGGTAACGATAGCCTATCTTCCTTTTTGTCCCATCTGGTTCAACCACTGTTCTTTTGCGGCCTCCGGAAATAATAAGGACCTCATTGGGCCCGACTTTTCTGTATTGTTTGGCTAAAAGAAGGGCTATAAGAGCCAAAACAACAACTATGATTGCTAATAGTATCAATTTAGTCAGGATGGTCATTATAACCTCCTTAAAACTATTCCTCGCCAACTAGGTAATAATTTAAAATGTATAGTTAATATTATAAATATTTGTTTTTGCTTTGAAAAGAGTATTAATTTTTTATTTAAAGAATTTAAACCTAAAAATGTGGAAGATAGCGGCTAAGGCATCTTTCCAGCCTATTTTTTTCCCCTTCTGTATAATCTCTTTCCCAGTAAGAAATAGGCACTTCATAAATTCTGCATTTTAGTTTGGCTAGTTTCATTGTAATTTCTGGTTCAATGCCGAATCTTTTGGATTTAAGGGTCATTTTGTCTAATATTTCTTTTTTGATCACTTTGTAACAGGTTTCCATGTCTGTCAGATTTAAATTGGAGAGCATATTGGAAAGAGTGGTTAAGAATTTATTTCCAATATAATTCCAGAAGAAAAGGACTCGATGAGGGCCACCCAGAAAGCGTGAACCATAAACTGCATCGGCCCTTCCTTCCAAAATGGGTTGTAAGAGCTTAGGATAATCTCGGGGATCATATTCTAAATCTGCATCTTGGATGATAACAATATCCCCTTCAGCCTGAGCTAAGCCGCTTTGTAGAGCAGCTCCCTTTCCTTTGTTTTTGGCATGGAAAATTACTTTTAAATGAGGTTGACTTAGTCTTTCTAATGTCTGGTGGGTGCCGTCCTGGGAGCCATCGTCAACGACAATTATTTCCTTTTCCAATCCAAGTTCAACATTCTGAACGCGTTTAATGACTTCTTCGATTGTTTTTTTTCGTTGTAAGCAGGTATAATAACAGAAATTTTCAAATTTCTATGGCTCTCTTTGTTTAATTCAATTTTTCTTTGAAATAGGCAATTGTTTTTATCAAGCCTTCTTCAAGAGTTACTTTGGGTTGCCAATGGAGTTTCTCTCTGGCCAAGGAGATATCAGGGCGCCTTCGACTGGGATCATCGGCCGGAAGGGGTTTATGAACAATGGTTGAGTGGCTATGGGTTAATTTGAGAATTTTTTCAGCCAGCCCAAGAATAGAAAATTCTTGAGGATTTCCCAAATTAACAGGGCCTTTAAACTCAGTCTCATTCATTAATCTTACTAAACCTTCAATAAGGTCAGAAACGTAACAGAAAGACCTGGTTTGGCTGCCGTCGCCATAGATGGTAAGAGGTTGGCCTTTAAGAGCTTGGACGATAAAATTACTAACTACCCGGCCGTCATCAATAGCCATCCGCGGTCCGTAGGTGTTAAAAATTCGGGCTATCTTGATGTCTACTTTATTCTGGCGATAATAGTCCATCATTAGAGTTTCAGCCACTCTTTTACCTTCATCATAACAACTTCGTAAACCGATAGGATTGACATTGCCCCAATAATTTTCTGGTTGAGGATGAATTTTGGCGTCTCCATAAACTTCCGAGGAAGAAGCCAGCAGAATGCGGGCTTTTACCCTTTTAGCCAGACCAAGCATGTTAATGGTTCCCATTACATTGGTTTTCACTGTTTTGATAGCATTATATTGATAATGAATAGGAGAGGCGGGACAGGCGAGGTGATAAACTTTGTCTACCTCAATAAAAAGAGGATGAATAATATCATGACGGATTATTTCAAAATAAGGATGGTTATGTAAATGGCGGATATTATCTTTGTTCCCGGAGAAGAAATTATCGACGCAGATAACATCTTCTGCTTTTTTTATAAGATAATCACAAAGGTGGCTGCCTAAAAAACCGGCGCCCCCGGTGACCAAAATTCGATTCATTTTTTTTCTTCCTTTCGGCCGTAAGCAATAAAGAGCAGGCTCTTTTTCTTAAGGGTTTCTTTTTGAAGATGAATGAGCTCATTTATGCCTTTATTGGCCATTTCTAAAAGGGAATTGAATTCTTTATGACTAAAAGGATATTTTTCCGCTGAAGCCTGGATTTCAACGATCTGTCCTATGTCAGTGGCTACTACATTCATATCTACCTGGGCTTGGGAATCTTCACTGTAGTCAAGATCTAAGAGAGCTACACCCTCGACTATGCCCACACTGACAGCACTGACTAGGTGTCTAAGGGGCATATGGTCAAGTAGGCCTTCATCTAACATTTTTTTTAGAGCCAGAGCCAAAGCCACACAACTGGCTGTAATAGAAGCAGCTCTTGTGCCCCCATCTGCCTGAATAACATCACAGTCAATAATAATAGTTCTTTCTCCTAAACTACTAAGGTCAGTCACAGCTCGGAGAGCCCGACCAATTAGACGCTGTATTTCTTGGGTCCGGCCGGAGATACGGCCAGGCATTCTTTCTCTGGATGTTCTTTTTTCTGTAGAACAAGGAAGGAGGGCATATTCAGCCGTAATCCAGCCACTACCCGTATTTTTAATGAAGAGAGGTACTTTTTCTTCAACAGTAGCAGCAGCAATAATTTTAGTTTTTCCCATCTCTATAAAGGTAGAGGCAAAGGCAAAGTCTAAACAGTCAAGTTTTAGTTTGACTGGTCTTAATTCATCTGCAGCTCTTTTTTTAGCTCTCATTATGGTCTTGTCTTCCATCTTCGATGGAACCAGAACCAATATTCTGGGTTTTTCTTTATTTGATTTTCTATAATCTTAGTGCATATTTGGGTTATTTTCAACAAATCTTGGCTTTGGTTTCCCGATACATGTATTTTTAGGGGGGGGTATATTTTTAAAAAATATTGTTTTGAGGAAAGGGGGTAGCAAAAAACAGGCAGAAGAGCGGCTTTTGTCCGCAGGTGGAAAGCAGCCAAGCTGGGAGTTGTGGCTGCCTTTTTGTTAAAAAAATCTACGAATATAGCCTGAGAGCGGAGGACATTTTGATCAATTAAAATGGCTACCATTTCTCCCTGGCTCAAGCTTTTCAAGATGGGTTTGGCCGCTTGCTGTTTGTAGATAATGGTTGCTCCCAGTTTTGTCCGAAGTTTGTAAAGTTCTTTTTCTAACAAGCGGTTATCCAAAGGCCGGGCGATAACATTTAATTTGGTCAAACTGGATAAAAAAGGAGTGGCCACTTCCCAATTGCCAAAGTGGCCAGAAAAAAGGAGGATTCCTTTTCCTTGATCGAGGGCCTTTTTTAAATATTCGGCCCCTTCTATCTTTATTAATTTATTTTTTTTCTTAGGGCTTAGCTGGCCAAATTTAATCAGGTCAAAAAAAGTCTGGCCAAAATGAATAAAACAGCGGCGCGAGATTTTTTTGATTGAGTGGGAAGAAAAATCAGGGCCCATGGCCTGGCTGAGATTGGCTTGGGCAATAGAGCGGTGTTTTTTGTCCAAAAAATAAATAGAAATACCTACAAGCCGACCCCAAAAAATAACTAAAATTCGCGGCATAATGGAAATAACTACCTTAATTTTTTTAAAAAATAGAAATTGAAGACAATCTTTAAAGCTCATTTTTATTGACCCGAAAAATGAGCATTTAAAAAGGAAAGGAGCTGAGAATAGAATTTATTTTCTGGCTTTAGTTCAATCTTTAAGTAGAAGCTGGGAATTTCCAACATGGGCAGACTCTCAGTTACTTTAACTGCATCTTTTTCAGTCATAATTAAAATTTCGGCCTGAAGTTTTTTGGCGGTCTTAAAAATTTTTACCATAGAAGATGAAGGATAAGAATGATGATCGGGAAATTTTAAAAGATATAAAGGATAGATTTCATGTTGGTGGAGCAAATGGAGAAAGCGTTCAGGACGGGCAATAGCACAGAAAGCCAAGGCTTTTTTAGATTTTAAATTAGATAAAGGAATCTGTTTTTCCTCATTTCCTAATTCAAAAAATCCTTTGCTTTTGATTTCATATTCATAAATATTTTTCCCGGCCATGTATTTCTTTCTTTTCATCTCTTTCTTCAGCCCTTTTTCTACCAGGATGTAATCTGCTCTTTTAAGAGAAGAGTCGAATTCCCTGCGGGGAAGATTAGGAGAAGTTTCATAGAGGATTATATCGATATCGCGAGCGAGGGGATAGTACTGGAAACCATCGTCCAAGAGAGCAATATTAAAACCAAGCTTAACAGCCATTTGAGCTGAGGAGAAGCGATCTTTACCAACAAAGATGCCGGCTTTTGCTATATTTTTAGCAATCATAAATGGCTCATCACCGCAATCCTGCCAGCTGCCCAGGATCTTGCCTCCGTCTGAGAGAATACCACCCTTTTTTTCCCAATTGCCTTTATAGCCTCTAGTTAGGAGGGCAGGTTTATAATTTTTTTCTATAAGAAAAGATAAAATGTCCATGGCTAACGGAGTTTTGCCTGAACCACCAAAAGTAAGATTGCCAATACTTATTACAGGTAGAGAAGCTTTTTTGGATTTGAGAAAATGGAGAGAATATAAAAAGTATCTGAAACGGCTTACTCCACAGTAAATAAATGAGAGCCAAAAGAGAAAATTCATTCTTTGAGGACTATACTATATTCTATTTTCTCTTTCAAGATGAGGCTAATTTAGGCAAGCGTTATTATTTCCATAATGACCAATAATAACTGTATTTGAGACAAGATTTGAGGCAAGCATCTCTAAATGCGGGACCAATAGCTTTTTTTAATAATTTTCATATAGAAATGCTTTTTTGTTTGAGGCAGGAATGAAAGTATCCCTAGAACCGTGAGGAGTGAAATTCCCCATAAAGAAATGAACTTTGGCAGCGATTTCCCTCCATCTTCGCCAAGACCCCCCACCCACCACTATAGGCTCGGATGGAGGAAAATTGCTGCCTATAAGTGTGACCTTCTTCATTATTGGTTATCGTGGTTTTGGTGATGTTTACCGCAGGAATGCTATATAGGCTGTGGGGGTCAGACCTTCATAAGTTTCATAAATTATGCTTCTCTATTGATATATTTCGTGGGTTTGTAAGGGACAAAAGCTATTAGAATTATTGTAAAAATTAAAGTTATGAAACTTATGAAGGTCTGACCCCATAAGCGTCAACGCAGGAATTGACAGTTGGCAAGGCATAGTGTAGCATAATATTAATAAAAGTAATGATCAAAAGAATAATTTCCTGGTCTCTAATGTTTATTTTAGCCACTTCTCTAATTTTGGCTCAAAATCTGGTGGAACTTGCCCAGAAAGAGAAAGAGAGAAGAGCTAAGATTAAGAGAAAAAAGAGTATAATAATTACCAACGCTGATTTAGCTAAGCACAAGAATCGTCTGGCTGTGGTCGTGTCTCCACCCATCGTCCTTAAAGAATCACCCAAGAAAATTAAAACTCCGATGAAGAATATAAGGCCAGTAAAAAGTAAGCCTCAAAGCCAAATGGAGGCCGATAAAATGGATTATCAGATTTCTGCTTTAGAACTTAAAGAGAAGCTGCAACGGACAAAAGAATATATCCAATTGCTGATGCTTAAAATCAATGCTCTCTGGCAGGAGTTTTACAGCCTGGATGATTCAATTCCTAAGGTAAATATTCAGAAGCGTATTAAACAGACAAATCAGAGATTAAAGACAACCAAAGAAGAAGAGAAGAGAATCAAACAACAATTGAACCAGCTTAAAAGCCAAAAATAAGACTAGAAACTACTTTTTAAGTGTGGCTTTTACCTGAAGTAGATAAAGGAAATCTGGACGCCGAGTTCTCTTGTATCTTGGGAATTTGGCAGGACTTTGGCCGGTATAAAAGTTTTATCTGTAGCAATTGTGAGATAAAATTCGTCATTTTCGCCAAGCATTTCCTTTTTTATGTTGTATGATTTTTTAAAGTGGTCTGTTTTAGGTATAAATTCATCCAGAATAAGGTTATTGATTTTAAAAATTACTTTTTGCTCTTTGAGAGCTTGAGGATTTATACCTCCTTTTATGACTAAAAGAGCGTCGCGATGAGGGTTGTCAATCAAACACCGGGCTTCCTTGGCTGTCCATCTCCATTGCTTGAGGAATGAGTGAGGGTTATTCTCTTGATTATACCAACCATCTTCGTAGATAATTTCTGGCGTATCAGGGGGAGCTGGTAATACCTTCAGTTTTTTGTTAGAGACTTCAAGGGCTGATTTTCCAGTCCTATCATAGGGAGAATAAAAGCCAATAGATAACCTCAGGCTTTCTTCTCCCTTAAACTCAGGGTCATATTCATCAATAAAAGATGGTATGTAAATTCTTCTGGTATATGAATATTCCTGATCAGCTTCCCAGCTTGAGGTAGGAATGGCTGGAAAGTGGTCATCTTGAAAAAGCATGTTATTTTTATGCCAGAAATGAACAAATATTTTGTAATCACGATCCAATTTCAAGAAATCATGGCTGGTTTTCCATTTATATTGAATATCAGTCATGAGGTTATCAGTTAAAGTCTGATCTGAAAAATTAACCTGAAGAGAAACTCCTTTAACCTTGACCTGCCTCTGGCAGGAAAAAAACATTAAAGGAATTAAAGCTAAAATAGCGGCTCTTAAAAATTTTGATCTCATTTAGTTCCTCCATTCTTAGAGAAAATTCAACAGCTATTATAAAAAAGACAATAACTTATGTAAAGATTCTGGCGCCGCTGTTAGCTTAATGAATTTCTATCTTTTTCCCTGGAAAAAGGCGGGGGATACCCTGTTCATTCATGAGTTTGTTCAGGCGGGGAATATCTTCTTCGATTAGGCGGTTGAGGCTGTTTATAACAGTTTTCAGTTCAGCTTCTTTTTGATTTATTTGCTCTAGCTGCCGTTTAGAGGGTGCACCTGTATAACTTCCTAAGGAGCGATAGAGAAGAAATAGCCTTCCTCGTATTGAATAGCGCATACCCCGATAACCTAATTTGGGATCGCCGAATAATTTTAATCTTATCCCATCTATTTGTTGAGAGATAGCCTTAATTTGGTCTTTTATAGCTTGAGGAAGGTTAGGAACTTTCTGGAGAGAGTCCCCTAATTTACGTATTTCTCCTCTAATGTTATTAGTAGCCTTACTGGCTTGGCTCAAAATAGGATAAAGTTTATAGATGGTATAAAGGGCATCATGCTGGGCTTTTCTATCTTCGAAAGATATATTAATTCTGGGATCACCTTCAACCTTGACTTCTTTTTTCATCTGTTGGCCCCCAACTTGAAGAATCACCTGGTAGACTCCAGGCAGAACAAAAGGGCCTGAAGCTCTGAAATAACGTCTTGCTTGACCTTCTAACCCAGTGACAGGAGGTTCATATCTAAGATCCCAAGTAATCCTGTTTATACCTGGTTGAGAAGGAGCTGAGAGTTCTCTTATTTTTTGGCCTTGACTATCGTTGATGATAATTTTTACATCTTTTTGATTACCTTCCTTTAGATAATAGTTGATGATAGCTCCAAATGGAGGATTGGGAGCGACAAAGAATTTGTGCCCTAAATTTCCTTTGTGGGAAAAAGGGTGAAAAATTAGAGCCGGATGGATGTCAAAGAGGAAAAATGGAGAATTAAGTACTTTCTGACTGAGTTCTTCTAGAGGGGTGATATCATCTAAGATCCAAATGCTTCGTCCATGGGTGCCAAAAATCAAATCATTTTTTTGGGGATGAATGGCAATGTCATCGACGGGGACAGTGGGCAGGTTGCCTTTGAATTTTAGCCAGTAGCTGCCTCTATCTATAGAAAAATAAGCGCCGCGTTCAGTGCCTACAAATAGAAGGTTAGCTTGGCGTGGATGTTCTCTGATGACATTAACTGTTCCTCCCATAGGCAAATTGTTGCTAATATTTTTCCAGGTTTGGCCATAATCAGTGCTCATGAAAACATAAGGTTTGAAATCATCATTTCGATGTCCATCAAAGGTAGCATAGACTGTTCCTTCTTCAAACCGGGAAGCAACCAGGCGACTGACGTAAGTGTATTTTGGCACTCCAGGCACTCTGCTAATGACGTTCTGCCATGTTTTTCCTCCATCGCGGGAAACTTGGAGATTGCCATCATCAGTTCCGACATAAAGTAAACCTTGTTTTAAAGGAGATTCAGATATGGTGGTAATGTCTCCATAATAGGCAATGCCATCATGCTTTGAGAGAGTGTTTTTGTCAGGAAGAACTCCCATTAAAGGTAGCTTTTCTCTATCCTGCTGGGTGGTTAGATCTTCGGTGGCTGTCCACGTTTCTCCTCTGTCTCTAGAGATAAATAACTTATTTCCTCCATAATAAATGGTCTTAGGGTCGTGGGGAGATATTAAGATTGGCGAATTCCAGTTAAAGCGGTAAACTTCTTTCTCATCTTCAGGCTCCGGCCTGATCGATTTACTTTCGCCTGTTCTTAAATCAAAACGGAAGAGGTTGCCGTTTTGCGATTCGGCATAGATTATATTGTAGTTAGTAGGATCAACCTGAGTATAAAAGCCGTCGCCTCCTCCGATTTTTATCCATTCCTCGTTGGTTATACCCTCCCTATACCAAGTGCCACTAGGGCCTCCCCAGCTGCCGTTATCCTGGAGGCCTCCATAAATATAATAAAATGGCTGACGTAAATCATAACCTATCTCATAGAATTGTCCAATGGGTAAACAGTTAATAAAGTCCCAGCTGCGGCCTTTGTCATAAGAAAAGTAGATGCCTCCATCAGAACCGACAATCATATGATTAGAATTGGAAGGATTTATCCACATTGCATGATAATCACCATGGGTCCGCCGGACATAGTCCGTTCTGAATGTTTTACCACCGTCTTCAGAGACATACATAGCTGCCCCTAAAACCCAAATTCTTTGATCATTGTTAGGGTCGATTCTTATCTGACTGTAATACATAGGGCGAGGGTTAGTACTTGACATTTTTTTCCAAGTAAGCCCTCTGTCTTCTGAACGGAAGACCCCTCCTTGTTTATGTTCAATGATAGCATATACTATATTGGGATGGCTGCGGTAAATATCAAGGCCGATGCGGCCTATAATTCCTGAAGGCAGGCCGTTTGTCAGTCGAACCCAAGTCTCGCCCCCATCTATGCTTTTATAAATAGCGCTGCCAGGCCCTCCGCCGTTGAACCCCCAGCCCCGCCGCCGGCGCTGGTAAGCGGCTGCATAGACGATATTAGGACTTTGAGGATCTATAGCTACATCCACACAGCCAGTGTTAGCATCGATAAAAAGTGTTTTCTTCCAGGTCTTTCCCCCATCTTCGGTTTTGAAAAGACCTCTCTCTTGGTTTGGTCCCCAAAGATGACCCAAAGCAGCCACATAGACAATATCAGGATTAGCAGGATGAATAGCAATTCTACCTATGTGATGGCTATCTTTAAGCCCCATATTCTTCCAGGTTAAGCCTCCATCAGTTGATTTATAAACTCCATTCCCCCAGGAAGAACTTTGCCTGTTATTAGCTTCCCCTGTTCCTACCCAGACAATATTAGGGTTAGAAGGGGCTACCGTCACGTCTCCAATGGAGCTGGTAATTTCTTGGTCAAAAATAGGTTGCCAAGTGACCCCATTGTTAATTGTCTTCCAGACTCCGCCCGAGGCTGTAGCCACATAGATGACGTTTGGGTTGGATTCGACTACAGCAAAATCATCAATGCGGCCGCCCATATTAGCCGGCCCAATACATCTCCATTTAAGGCTATTAAGGATAGACTCTTTGAGGAGCGGCCCTGTTTTTTTCTGGGTTTTTTTGGCTTCCAGAGGAAAAAAGATGAGCAAGCCTAGGCCAATAATGGCTAAAAAGCGAAAAATGCCTCCTTTTTTCATTTAAATTCCTCCTTAAGCTAAGATGATTTTTTCCTTCAGATAAGAAAATTCATTTATAAACAATGGTTGTAATTAAATTATATAGATTTAAGTCTTTAAGTCAAAGATAAATTTAGTTAATAATTCCATTAGCGGATAACCGAAGTTCGGGTTGATATTTTGTGGCCATCAGATAAAGCCTCAACTGCTCCATCAAGATCAGTGCGGTAAATTTTAAGGCCAAATTGTTTATACCTGGCCAAGACTTCTTTATTAGGAAATCCATATCTATTCCCCTTGCCTACAGAAATAATTACAAGTTGGGGCTTAACTTTTTCTAAAAAGACGGCTGAGCTTGAAGTCTTGCTACCATGATGAGGAGATTTTAAGAGCTGACTTTGGATTTCGAGTCCTGTCTCTAGGATTTCTTTTTCAGCTTTGGTGCCGATATCTCCTGGTAGGAGAAAAGAGGTTTGGCCGTAGGTAAGTCTTAAGACTAGGGATTGGTCATTGTCAACTTTAACCACATAGGGATTTTGGCGGGCTGGATGAAGGACACTAATTATTGTCGATCCTTCTTTATGTACTTCTCCTCTAAACATCCTCTTCTGGCGGTTAGCGGGGGGGAGGAGGCGTTTGAATTCTTGGTAGGTTTTATTTTTTAAAGGACTTAAGGCTTCCCAGAATTCATTTATTTTGAAATTTCTGGCCACAGCTCTCAGTCCATTCAAGTGGTCAGGGTGAGCATGAGTTAAAACTAAATAGTCTATTTTTTTTATCCCTTTTTTCCAGAGGAAAGGGGAAACCACGTTTTCCCCAATATCATATGTTTCTTGTTGCAGCCCGCCGCCATCAATTAACATTTTTTTCCGTCCCGGAAATTCAACAAGAATAGATTCACCCTGACCAACATCAAGGACAGTCAGTTTAAGTCCGGGAGAAAAGGAGGAAGGAAAAGGATAATAAATTAAAATAAAGAAGACAGCTAGGAAACAAAAAGATAACCATAATTTATGTCTTTTTGCCTTAAAAGAGATTAGAAAAAGCAAAAGAAAGGCAAAATAAGATATGATTGTCAGTAAATGAGGGCTGGGTAAGCGGTAGGAGACAAAAGGTAGCCAGTCTAGGCTGTGAGAGGTTCTGATTAAGAGATTGATGCTCAGGGAAATAAATTTAGCCAGAAGATGGCTCAGCCAGAAACTAAAAAAGGAGAAAATAAGGAAAATATAGCCGCCTGCCATAATCACTGCCACTAGAGGTAAGGCCGCATAATTAAGAACAATAGCGGAGAAAGTAACTCTATGAAAAACAGCGGCCACAATAGGTATGATTCCCAGTTGGGCTGTAAGGGAAAGGCAGAAAATTTCACTTATTCTGAAAGGTAGCCGGGGCAGATATTTTATAATTTTGGGAAAAAAGAGGATGATAGACAGGGTAGCGGCAAAGGTAAGCTGAAAACCAACGTTAAAAAGACTGAAAGGATTAAGCAGCAGGAGAAAGAAGGCGCTAATGGAAATAGTATTAATCAGGTTAACATCAGACCAGATGATTTTTCCCAGAAGATAGGCTAAGGCCATGATGGTAGCTCTCATAACCGAAGGTCGCCCTTCCACCAGAAGAGCAAAAAAGACCAAGAAAGGCATAAGCAGCATATATGATAACCTTTCAGGGACTCTAAATAATTTGAGGATAGAAAAGAAAAAGAAAGAAATTATAGCAATATGGGCCCCGGAGATAGCCATAAGATGGTAAATTCCGGCGTTCTGCAGAGCCCTGGAGGTTGAATTATTCAGGCGATTTCTTTCTCCTAAAAGGAGAGCTTCCAGGACTGCTCCTTGGACAGAGAGGGAGGCGGCAGAGGATGGGAAATGTTCCTCAATTTTTTGTTGGAGGCTCTGGCGGAGCCAGGAAATAGCTCTTAAAAGAGAGAACCTTTTTCCTGATTTAATTTTTTCTATTAGCAACGGGCTTTTGCTAATGGCCCGCCTATGAATTTTTTGAGTTTTAAGATAAAGATTGAGTGAAGGTCTGTTGAAATTTCTAAAACCTCGAGAAGAAGTTAAGCAGGCTGAAACTTTAATTTTATCGCCGACCAGAAGGTTTCTGGCGGAGATAGAGGGAGAAGAATTATAGACAGTAATCCTTAGATTTCCTTTAATTTTTTTTTCTTTTTTCTGGAAAGAGGCTCTCTCAACTTTTAATAGCAACCAAAATTTATCCTGACCGAGAGAAGGCGATTTAGCCAAAGTGCCGTAGAAGTCGATATAATCTTCATAGTGGAGGTTATGAAGAGAGTTTTGGTTAAAGTTTTTATCAACTAGTCCCAGCAAGCTTGCACCCAGGAAAAGAGTAGACAGAAGAATAAAGGTCAAACATCTCTTGTTTCTTTTAAAAAAGTAAAAGATCCAAGCTGAAATTAGACTTACTCCAAATAAAGCTATGATGGTTGGCAAGGAAGGGCAAAGATAATGGAAGAAAAGGATGCCTGCAGCTAAAGACAGGCTTAAAAAAAGGAAGGGGAAAGCCATTATTTATCAGAAGAGGGAGTTATTTACGGCCAGAGTACTTTGATGCTGGAGACAATCTAAAAGAAGATGAGACATGACTTTTATACCCAGAGGAATACTTCTTTCGTCAGGATTAAAATAGGGACTATGGAGCGGAGCCATTGTTTCTTGTTGAGGGTTTTTAACGCCTAAAAAGAAGTAAAGTCCGGGGATTTTCTGGCAATAATATGCAAAATCTTCAGCTACCAACTGCGGCTTTATGTCTTTGACATTATTCTCTCCCAAAAGATGGTCCAGGGTGGGCAGCATAAGTTTGGCTAATTCAGGATGATTATAGACAGGAGGTGTACCAGGCTGGAATTTAAAACTGTATTGAGCAGCAAAAGCTTCTGTTATTCCCCTGACTATATTTTCGATTAAAAGCGGGATCCGTTTTCTATTAGCCTCACTCAAGGTTCGAATTGTCCCTTCAAGACGAACTTCGTCGGCTACAATATTAGCCCTTGTTCCTCCTTGAATTTTACCGATGGTAATGACGGCTGGATCATTAGGATCGACCATTCGGCTTATAATTGACTGGATATCGACAATAATTTGAGCGGCTAGAGTGATGGCATCAATCCCTTCATAAGGTCTAGCAGCATGAGCGCTTTTACCTTTAATTACAATCTGAAAGCGATCGGCCGCCGCCAATATTGGCCCGGAGGAAAAGAAGACTTGGCCTAAGTCTTGAGGCCAAACATGAAGGGCAAAGATAGCTCTTACTGGAGGATTGTCGAGAACACCCTCTTTTATCATTAGAGCTGCTCCTCCTTCTTCGCCAGGAGGAGGGCCTTCTTCTGCTGGTTGAAAAATAAATTTTATATTCCCTTTCATATGATCTTTGAGATTATTAAGAACCAAGGCTACGCCTAGGGCGATAGAAGTATGAATATCGTGGCCGCAAGCATGCATTACTCCTGGGTTTAGTGATTTATAAGGCACTTCTGCTAATTCCTGAATGGGCAGGGCATCCATGTCAGCTCTTAAAGCTACAGTCAGTCCTTCTTCGCTGCCCCTGAGTAAACCTGTAACTCCTGTTTTGGCTATGCCTGTCTTGACTTCTAATCCCCAGGATATAAGTTTGGAAGCGATCAATTTGCTTGTCTGATATTCTCGGTTGCTCAATTCTGGGTTCATATGGAGAAAACGGCGAATTTTTATAATTTCAATTTTACGTTTTTCTATCTCTTTATCTATGAGTAAAGCCGTCTGTTTATCAACGGCTCTGGCGGTTAGAGTTAACCAAAGGAGAGGAAAGGCAACAAAAGCAATTCTAATTTTTAAATTCCCCAACATGGCTTTATCTTAAAATGGCTGGCGGATCAAGTCAAACAACTTCTTGGTAGACTCCATATTCTTCTTTAAGGACAGATAACATTTCTCCTAGGGTGGCTTTTGCTCGACAAGCTTCGATGAAGAAGGGCATAAGATTTTTTCTGGTGCGGACGGCTCGTCGCAAATCGTCTAAGCTTCGAATGACTTTTTGCTCTGATCTTGTCTTTTTGAAAGCCTGCAGCCTTCTTACCTGGTCCCTTTCTTGTTGGGAAGGTGGATAATACAGATCAAACTTTACTTTTTCTTTTTCTTGTTGATATTGATTAAGACCGACAATAATTCGCTGTTTAGTCTCGACCTTTTTTTGGAACTGGTAAGCGCTATCCTGGATTTCTTTTTGGATGAAACCATTTTCAATAGCAGCCAGCATTCCTCCCATATCTTCTATTTTCTTTAAATAATCTGATACTTTTTCTTCAATTTGATTGGTTAAACACTCTATAAAATAAGACCCGCCGAGAGGGTCAACAGTCTCAGCTACTCCACTTTCATGGGCTATTATTTGTTGGGTCCGCAGGGCTATGCGGGCCGATTCTTGACTGGGTAAAGCCAATGCTTCGTCCCTTGAATTGGTATGGAGTGACTGGGTTCCTCCTAAAACTGCAGCTAAGGCCTGAATAGTCACTCTGATGATGTTATTTTCGGGCTGTTGGGCCAGCAGGGTTACTCCACTTGTTTGAGTATGGAATCTGAATTTCCAGGATTGGGGATTTTTCGCCTTGAATCTATTTTTCATTATCCTAGCCCATATTCTGCGGGCTGCCCGAAATTTGGCTATTTCTTCAAAGAAATTGTTATGGGCAGCTAAAAAGAAAGAAAGACGAGGAGCGAAATCATCGATTTTCAAACCTCTTTCGAGAGCTGATTGGACATAGGTAAGAGCGTTGGCTAAAGTAAAAGCTAACTCCTGAACAGCCGTAGCCCCGGCTTCGCGGATGTGGTAACCGCTGATGCTCATTGTGTTCCAGCGGGGCACATTTTTTTGGCAAAAAGCTATAATATCGGTCGCGATTTTTAAGGAAGGTTGGGGAGGGTAAATGTAAGTGCCACGGCTAATATATTCTTTTAGAATATCATTTTGAATAGTCCCTGAAAGCTCAGACCAAGCAATTCTCTTTTTTTCAGCCAAGGTCAGATACATGGCCAAAATAATAGCGGCTGTGGAGTTAATGGTCATGGAGACACTGACTTTGTCCAGGGGAATGCCTTTAAAAAGAATAGCCATATCTTCCAGGCTATCTACAGCTACGCCAACCCTGCCCACTTCTCCTTGAGCTTGGGGGTGATCAGAATCTAAGCCCAGCTGGGTGGGTAAATCAAAAGCGACGCTAAGACCTGTCTGTCCCTGGGAAAGAAGAAAACGATACCTTTTATTGGATTCTTGAGCTGTGCCGAATCCAGCATATTGCCGCATAGTCCAGAGTTTACCTCTGTACATGGTTGGATAGATTCCCCTGGTAAAAGGATACTTTCCTGGTTTTCCTAACGAATTGGAAGGTTTGAACCCTTTTAAGTCATTTTCATCGTAAACACATTTGACTTCAATAGCTGAAGAAGTCAGAAACTTTTTTTTTCTTTCTTTAGGAGCAGACATTTTTACCGAAGAGCATATTATCTACTAAAGAAGCAAATTAGGCCAGAATATTCAATTAGGATAAATATTTATCGAAGATTTGAGAGCCTGCATAGCGGCTTCTGTCTTTTAATTCTCTTTCAATTTCAAGAAGACGATTGTATTTAGCCACTCTTTCACTTCGACTCAAAGAACCGGTCTTTATTTGGCCAGAATCAACAGCCACACTTAAATCAGCAATAAAAGTATCTTCTGTTTCTCCTGAACGATGGGAGATGACAGTTGTATATCCCGCTTGATGAGCATATTTGATAGTGGCTAAAGTTTCGCTTAAAGTACCTATCTGGTTTAGTTTGATGAGGATGGAATTGGCTATTCCTTCTGATATTCCTTTTTTAAATCTTTGAAGATTGGTGACAAAAATGTCATCACCTACAATCTGTATTTTTTGACCCAATCTTTCTGTCAATTTTTTCCAGCCGGTCCAATCATCCTCGGCCAAACCGTCTTCTATAGAAATAATAGGATATTTCTCAATCAGTTTCTGGTAAAAATCTATCATTTCTGCAGCTGTTTTGCTCATTCCAGTGGATTTTTTGAATATATATTTATTATCAGAATATAATTCTGAAGCAGCCACATCGATAGCTAAAAATATATCCTGTCCTTCTCTATAACCGGCCTTCTCAATACTGGCCATGATTAGATCAAAAGCTTCTTCATTTGATTTGAGATTAGGAGCAAAACCACCTTCATCGCCCACAGCCGTGCTGTAACCTTTTTGACGAAGAATAATTTTTAGGTTTTGAAAAACCTCAGCCGCAGCTCTGATGGCTTGGGAAAAGCTGGGCCTGCCGGCGGGGACGATCAGAAACTCTTGAATATCAACATTATTATCAGCATGGGAGCCTCCATTGAGGATATTAATTTGAGGCACAGGCAAACGGAAATTCTCACTGTCACTTAGATATAGGTAGAGAGGCTGGCCAACAGATTTAGAGGCAGCGCTGGCTACGGACATGGAAACTGATAGGATGGCGTTAGCTCCTAAATTTTTTTTGGAAGGAGTACCATCTAATTCTATCAAAAGTTTATCAATCTCTTCTTGGTGTAAAGCATTACGGCCAATAATTTCAGGAGCAATAATATTCTCAACGTTAGAAACAGCTTTGAGAACTCCTTTCCCCAGAAAACGAGAAGAGTCGCCATCCCTCAACTCGAGAGCTTCATGTTTTCCAGTGGAGGCTCCAGAAGGAACTGAGGCTTTGCCCACAATGCCTGAATTAAGGGTGACAAAAGTGCGGATAGTAGGATTGCCTCGGGAATCAAGGATTTCCTGAGCTTCGATTTTAGTTATTATGGTCTTTTCCATTAGACTTTCTCCTTTTTGGTTTTTATCAGGAGTTAATTAGAAAAGGTATTGTCTTTTGGCTGAGTTAATTACTTTTTGACTTCTCCTTGTTTGGCTTCTTCGGGAGATTTTTTGGTCAGTTCTTCCTTTTTTTTCTCGACGAATTCTTTGACAGCTTCTAAACCTTCAGAGGTTTTTTCTTTGACAATTTTAATTCCTTTTTCGGCTTCCTGAGCAATTTTATCATATGTTTCTTTGGCTTTTTCACCGGTTTTAGTGGCTTGTTCTTGAATTTTTTTACGAGTTTCTTCTCCGCTAGCAGGAGCAAAGAGGATACCTAACAGAAAACCGGCCGTAGCTCCCGCTAGAAAAGATAGAGTGATTTCTAAAGCGCTTGAACCTTTATTATTTGCCATTTTTTGCCTCCTTTCTTTTTTTTCTTTTTAATTGCCGCCAACCGAGGCGAATGAAGGGAAAGAGGAAAGGCCAATATCTGGAAGTGGGTTTAATGATTTTAGTGGCTAGAAACCACAGGATTTCAGAGAAACTGGAAGCAGCATTTTTGGTTACTTCAACAATTTCGCCCATATCTTCAACTTTAGATCTAAACCTTTGATTGGTTTCATTGAAATTCTGAATAAGGAGCCGAAGATCTTTTAATGTTTGCTCGCCTTCTTTGGCTGTTTTTCTTAATTGAAACAAAAAAATAACCAGAAAAGTGACAGCTACAACTACAGCGATAGTAATCACTAATAAAACAAATTGATTTAAGGTCAACGACATCGCACTTATTAGATAAAATAAAAGCTTGCCTTTGTCAAATAGATAAATGTAGAGCGTAAACAATGATACCTGTAAGGCTTGCTGTCCCCTGCAGGCCATGAGGAATAAGGATATTAAACAAAGCTTGAGGCCAATTTAATTTATTTCCAGAGCAGCTTACGGATATGGGGAAGACCGTAAGCAGAAGATATTTTATCCAATATTGAAATTAAATGCTCTTCTTTTTCTAATTTTAGAGCCTCTTCCCATTCCTTAAGAAGCGAGGTGGGAATGAATTGTGGTGTTTTTTTCAGAAGGCGGTTTGTTCCTCTTAAGGCCTGCCAATGGGTAATCATTAGCAGTGCCAGAACCCCAAAAAAGACATTTGGGCCGGGAAGAATAGCGGCCAAACCGCTAAGAGGAAGGAGAAGAGTCTCGCCTATAAGAAAGAAAATATGCTTTGTCCTTTGTTTTTGGAGAAAAAAGTAAAACTTACTTTTTAATTTTTTGGGAGAAAGAAGGCCTGAAACCATTATTTGGACATTTTCTTCCTCAAGTTTTAAAGCCCGGGCTAAAGCTTGTTCCTGATGGATCTCTTTAGCTGGGAGGAGCATTAATTTTTTTCTGGCTTTATCCCAAATTTTTTGCCAGCGAGAAAACTTAACCTGAATTTGTGAACTCTGTTCTAAACAGAAATAGCGGTATTTATGATGATAGTCTTGAACAAACAGAAATTTCATGAGTGTAATTAATTGTAACATTTAGCTTTATGGAGCGGCAAGCAAAACAGAGGCCGGTTGAAGGTGGACACTTCCCTTTATTATCTTTTATGATTGAGGAGGTAGATAAAGAAAGGGGCACCGATGCCGGAGGTTATAATACCTATGGGCAGTTCGGTTGGAAAAAGAATAGTCCGGGCAACAAGGTCTGAATAAACCAGAAATACCCCTCCGGCTAAACAGGAAAAGAAAAAAAGATAACGGTGGTCTGGTCCGATGAGAAGGCGGATAAGATGAGGAATAATCAGACCGACAAAACCGATGATACCACTGACAGAGACGGCTGAGGCGGCCAGAAGTGTGGAAAGAGCCAGAAAAATTTTTCTTACTCTTTTGACAGAACAACCAAGAGATTGGGCTACTTCATCTCCCAGAACCAAAAGATTCATATCTTTAGCCATCCATTGGGCTCCAACCAGGCAAAGGACAAAATAAGGGGCTATAACTGCAATCTGACTCCAGTCAGCTAGAGAGAAACTGCCTAAAAGCCAAAATACGGCTTGTTGGAAAGAATCTGATTTTATGAATATAAAAAAAGAGGTTAGAGAGGAAGCTAAAGCACCGGCCGCAATTCCAGTTAAAAGCAGCGTTTCTAGTTTAAATAGTCCATTCCGCTGGGACAGCAAATAGACAAAATAGACAAGAACAAAACCCGAGGCGAAGGCGAAAATACTCTGAAGAGAAAATCCAAACAACTGAAAATTGAGGCCAATATAAATGGCCAGAACAGCTCCTAAGGAAGCTCCTGATGAAACTCCAACGACAAAAGGGCCCGCCATTGGATTTTGAAAATAGCCCTGCAGAATTGCTCCAGATAGAGAAAGGCTGGCTCCAACTAGGAAAGCCAGCAGGGCCCGTGATAACCTGAGGTCAAGGAAAATGGGAGCATAAGTTTGATCGTGGTTGAAAATAAAACTCCAGAGGTGGTGGATTTTGGTGGGAACTGGGCCGACCAGCAGAGACAATAACAATCCAGCTAAGAGAAGGACAATCAGAATGAAGAATAGTTCAAATCTTTTTGACTTCATTTTGAGTAGCAGTTTTCAAAGAATTGAGGATGAAGAAGACGGGCCAGCTCTTGGAGAGCGTCTATAAGGCGGGGACCTGGCCTAGTGGCCATATTTTCATCTAGATAATATAGGTGGTGGCTAACGACTGCCCTGACCCTATGAAAAGATTTTTCATTGGTTATCCACTCTTTTGCCTGGGCAAACTGCTTTGGCGATTTGGAGACAATGATAATTATTTCTGGATTTTCATGAATTAGCTGCTCTCGATTGAAAACGAGCCACTTTCTGTTTATACGGCCAGCAATATTTATTCCCTTGGCTTCTCTTAAGAGCGTATCTAAGAAGCTATGACGGCCACAGGTCCAGAGACCAAAACCGTGAAGAGAAAAAAATACTTTTGGCCAGTGTTGAATATATTGAAGATTCTGTTTGATTTTTTGGTATTTGTTCCTCATTTTCTGGATAAGAGCAGCTGCTTTTTCTTCTTTATAGGTAATTATGCCTATTTTTTTGATAATCTGAAAAACAGATTCCAGCTCATTACCCATTTCTAAAACAAAAAGAGGCAGATTTAAACTTTTTATCCGCTCCAGCATTTTTAAAGGATTACCTCGAAAGCCTATTATTAAATCAGGATTGAGGGCTTTAATTTTTTCCAGGTTGGGATCTATCATTCCTCCAATTTTCTCTTTTCTAAGAGCCTGAGGAGGATAGTCGCAATAACGAGTTACAGCCACGATTTTTGGGCCTAAATCAAGAGCAAATAGAATCTCAGTAATGTTAGGTGCCAAGGATATTATCCTTTGGGGAGAGGCTTTTAAGGAAAAGGGTTGGCCTAAAGCATCTATAATAGTTTTGGTCTGGGCAGTCAGGTTAGAGGTTAGGAGGAGAAAGAAAGCGAGGCTAAGACTTAATTTTGTTTTTAGATAACTCATTGATTATTCAGAAATTTGGGGTTTAAAGAGATTTCAGGTAAATGAGAATGAGGATTATCTCTAATTTCTACCTCTGCTCCGAAGACGTCTTTAATAAGGGTTTTGGTAATTAATTTTTGGGGGCTGCCTTCCGCATGAATTTTCCCGTTTTTAAGGAAGAGCAATCGCTGGGAATAGGGAATGGCCAGATTGATATTATGTTCAGTTGTCAGAATAGTTTTCCCTTTTTCTTGCTGAAGTTGTTTTAGTATTTGATAGATTTCTAGTTGATAATTGATGTCTAGATGTGAACTGGGTTCATCCAGAAAAATTAAAGGTGTATCTTGGGCAAGAGCCCTGGCAATAAAGACTCTCTGGCGTTCGCCACCACTTAAATGGGCGATTTTTTTATTTTTTAGATGAGATACCTGAGTTAGATCCATAACTTCTTCAATAACCAGCTGATCAGAGGCTGAAGCCCGGCTCAATCGCGACTGGTGGATGTATCTGCCCATAACTACAATTTCTTCCACCCTGAATTCAAAAGAGAAATCAAATATCTGAGGGACATAGGCAATCTTTTTGGCCAATTGGCGAGGTTGCAAAGAAGAGATGTTTTGGCCATCGATTTTAACCTCGCCCTCGGCATTTTTCAGCATCCGCTGCAGGGCTTTAATTAAAGTGCTTTTACCGGAACCATTTCGTCCCAGGATAGAAACAAATTCTCCTTGCTCCAAAGAGAAAGAAATGTCTCTAATCACATGTTCTCTTTCATAGCCGGCAGAAAGGTGTTTAACTTCAAGAATTGACATAATTAAGGAAAAAGCGTTGAGCTTTAAAAAAGCCTCAATCTATATTTAAGTATTTATCCTTTGAGTCCTCATTCTTGGCAGAAAAGCAGTTGTTTGTCAAGTTCTCTGTTGCCTTGACTTTTAAAGAGGTTAAAATTAATATTTATGATTGATTTTATAATGGCTTTATTACTTCTTTGTAATTAGCCCTATTGATAACAAAGAAAGAACCAAGAAATGAGCGAAGACTATAATTTCCAAGCAATTGAAGAAAAGTGGCAAAAGATTTGGGAAAAAGAAGAGGTATATAAAGCTTCCGAAAATCCCCAAAGAACGAAATATTATTGTCTGGAAATGTATCCTTATCCCTCAGGCAGAATCCACATGGGTCAAGTCAGAAATTACTCAATCGGTGATGTCATAGCCCGTTACAAGTTCATGAAGGGATATAATGTCCTTCACCCTATCGGCTGGGACGCTTTGGGAATGCCAGCCGAAAATGCGGCTATAACTCAGGAAGTTCACCCTCAGGATTGGACCTTGGCCAATATTGCTCATATGAAAAAGCAGTTAAAAAGATTGGGCTTCAGTTATGATTGGTCGAGAGAAGTCAATACCTGCTTGCCTGAATACTACAAATGGAACCAGTGGATTTTTTTGAAAATGTTAGAGAAAGGTTTGGCTTACCGCAAGAAGAGCTGGGTAAATTGGTGTCCCCGCTGCCAGACGGTTCTGGCTAATGAGCAAGTAATTGGCGAGCGCTGTTGGCGCTGTGATTCTGAAGTTAGGCAGAAAGAGATGGAGCAATGGTTTCTTAAGATTTCAGATTATGCTGAAGAACTCCTGGCCGGCCACCAGGAGTTAGAAAAATGGCCTGAACATGTCCTCATAATGCAGAAAAACTGGATAGGCAAAAGTGTTGGAGCCCACGTTAGTTTTCCCCTTAAAGGATCCAGACAATCTATCGAAGTCTTTACCACTCGCCTGGACACTATTTATGGGGCTACTTTTTTGGTTCTCTCGCCAGAGCATCCTTTAGGCCGGCAATTGATAGCTGATTCAGCTCACAGAGATAAGTTAGAAAGATGGATAGAGAAGAGTTTAGCTGAGCGCCATCTTAAAAAAGATTTGGGAGAGGCTGAAAAAGAAGGTATTGATACCGGCAAAAAAGCTATCAATCCCTTCAACGGTCAGGAAATTCCTATCTGGATTGCCAATTATGTGTTGATGGAATATGGAACTGGAGCCATTATGGCTGTTCCTGCCCACGATCAGAGGGATTTTGATTTTGCCCGCAAATATTCTTTACCTATTAAGGTAGTCATTGTGCCTGAGGGACAGCCTCCTCCTTCAGAATCAGATAAGGCCTTTGAGGATTATGGGATTGTAGTCAATTCTGGACCTTTTTCCAACAAATCTTCCTCTCAGGCGGCCGAAGAGATGGTCCGCTATGCAACTCAAAAAAAATTCGGCCGTAAAAGCGTTCTTTATAGGCTTCGCGATTGGGGGATTTCCCGCCAGCGCTATTGGGGAACACCGATTCCTGTTGTTTACTGCCAGCATTGTGGAATTGTCCCTGTTCCTTATGATGAACTGCCAGTAGTTCTTCCTTATGAAGTTGAGTTTAAAGGAGAAGAAGGCTCTCCCTTGTCCAAAGTAAAAAGCTTTGTCGAGACAAGATGTCCCAAATGTGGAGGGAAGGCAAAAAGAGAAACCGACACCATGGATACTTTCTTCGACTCTTCCTGGTACCATTTCCGTTATACTTCACCTCAGGAAAGCAAGCTCCCCTTTAATCCTCAGAAGGTCGATTACTGGCTGCCGGTAGACCTCTATATAGGTGGAGTTGAGCATGCCATTCTTCATCTTATTTATGCCCGCTTTTTCTGTAAGTTTTTAAGAGATTTTGGCCTGACCAAATTGGATGAGCCTTTTCCAAGACTTTTAGCTCAAGGAATGGTCACCAAAGACGGAGCTAAAATGTCGAAGTCAAAGGGAAACGTAGTTGACCCTGATGACATGATCAGCAAATATGGAGCTGACACCTTAAGACTTTTTATTCTTTTTGCTGCTCCTCCAGAGAAAGAATTTGCCTGGAATGAAAAGGGAATTGAGGGCTGTTTTAGATTTTTAAACCGAGTTTGGGCTTTTTATGGGGAGAATTTAGACCTCTTTAGACAAGAGGAGAATCAAACTGAAGTCGAAAGAGGAAGGAATATTCCTTCTCTCCAGCTTAGAATTAAAACTCACCAAACTATAAAAAAGGTCAGCCAAGATATCGAGGAGAGATTCCATTTTAATACAGCGATAAGCTCATTGATGGAACTTTTTAATCTAATGAAGAGTGAAAGGGATGAATTGATTAAAACCAGGCTGGGTCGGCAGTCATTGAGGGAAGCCATGGAAAAATTGGTGATTCTTCTCTCTCCCTTTGCACCTCATTTCTCTCAGGAACTTTGGCAGAAAATGGGACATGAAGATTTTCTTATAAAAACTTCTTGGCCTTCCTATGAGCCTCAATTGGCTCAGGAAGAGAGGCTAGCTATAGTCATCCAAATTAATGGCAAATTAAGGGATAAATTAGAGGTGGAGAGGGAGTTAAACCAAGAGGAGATTAAAGAAAGAGCCCTGAACCTGGAACGCGTCCAGAAATTTATCAGAGGAAAAAAAGTCAGAAGGGTTATCTATGTTAAAAATAAACTGATAAACATTGTTATTTAAATTAAATCTAATGAAAAAATATATCTGGTTGACAATAGTCTGTCTTTTAGCCATAAATTGTGGATATCATTTAAGGGGAATGGGCAGTTCTCTACCTGTTCATATCAAAAAGATTAATGTACCAATGTTCAAGAACCGAACGACCCGCTTTGAATTAGATGTTAAATTAACTCAAAAAGTTATAGATGAGCTGGTGGCTCGAGGGAAAGTTGAAATTACAGGAGATGTTCAAAGCGCTGATGCTGTTTTAAGCGGTGAAATAGTTTCTTTTAATGCTTCTCCCATTGCTTTTACCAGAGAAGGAACAGCAGATCGCTATAAAATTACTATTGCGGCTAAAATAAACCTCAGGGATTTAGTTAATCGAAAGACCATATTTTCCAACCCCTATTTTGTTTATCAGGAAGAGTATGAAGTTCCTGAGGGGACTGATTTTGAGACAGTCGAAACAGAGGCTATTGATAAAGTAGCCGAGAAGTTTGCTCGTAGTTTAGTTATAACTATTTTAGAAGGATTCTAAAAGCTTGACAAATTTTCTTTCCAGAGAAATTAAGAAGGGAAATATATTACCCTGTTATTTTTTTTACGGCCAAGAGACTTTTTTAGCTTATCAGTTTGTTCAGGAATTAAAGGAATCCTTAATTTCGGCTGAGGCTGAAAATTACAATGTAGAGAGATTTAATCTCGAAGATAACTCCTGGATGGAAATTATCGATGTAGCTCGAACCCCCTCCTTTTTTTTCTCAACCTGGAGGATAATTGTAGTGAAGCTGGCTGGCGGTAGAAAAGGGGCTCTTTCTTCTACAGAAAAAAGTATTTTAAAAGACTATCTGGCCTCTCCTTCCAGCCATACAGTGATGATAATTATTTATCCAGGCAAGATGAAGAAAGGGTCTACCCTTTTCCAGTTCTTTTCCTCTTTTCCTCCGTCTCAGGTTTTTCTTAAAGAGTTGAAACCCTTAAAAAAAAGCTCTCTTTCGGCTTGGATTGATAGAGAACTTTCTTTAAAAGGAAAAGCGGCTACATCTGAGGCCAAAACAAGATTAGAAGAATTAGTGGGCAATGACTTAAGAAGAATAAGTAATGAACTGGAAAAACTGGTCAACTTTGTTGGTGATAAAAAAATAATTGAGCTGGATGATGTCAACCAGGTAGCTGGCTGGGTAAAATCATTTGTCGAATGGGAAATAGCTGATAGCCTAGAAAAAGGCGATTTCAACAAGGGTCTTCTGATTTTGAATAATTTGTTTAAAGAAGGAACCAAGCCAGAATTACTGGTGGGTATAATATCCCGCTTTTTTAGAGATCTTCTTTTGGCCAAACTCTGGTTGAGGGATAGGCAGAAAGATAGAAAAGGCATTTTTAAAGAAATCAAGCCCAATATTCAAGAAAGATTTGGCCAATTTTATAGAGATAAGTACCGTTTGTTTTTCTCTTTAGTGGATAAACTATCACTAAAAGATTTGAATTTTTTTTTAAATGAACTAAGCCAGATTGATTGGAAAATCAAGAGTTCAGATGCTTCGGCTCAGGTCCTTCTGGAGGGTTTTTTATATAATTATTGTGATCATTTAGCCCGAGTCACCCTTGCTTGGAAGGAGAGAGGTTAATCATTTCCACTTGTCGACTTAATCTTGATTTATACCTGCGGCCAGTGTTTTCGTGGATAGTTCCTTTTTTGACAGACCTATCTATCAGAGAAAAAGTAAGGGGAAGCAATTTCATAGCTTCTTCTTTATCTTTGTTGGCGATAGCTTTTTTTAGATTTTTAATTTGGGTTCGAAGCAGGGATTTATTTCTTTTATTGATAGCTCTGCGGCGGAGAGAATATCTGAGTTGTTTTTTGGCTGATTTATGATGAGCCATGTTATTACCTCTATGGGAATGGTATGATAAGGAAAACTGCGATTAAAGTCAACTTATATTTATATAGGAGCAAGCATTTCCATATCCGGGATGATTAGAAGGTTTCACTAAGAAATGATATGTGGTCGCAATTTCCCCCATCTTCGCCAACATCCTGCCACTCACCGCTATGGACTTCAGATGGAAGAAAATCGCTGCTTTTGGATACAACTTCATTATTATCTAACCCGGTTTTGGAAGGCTTCCTTGTATAGTGTATTTATATAGAGTGTAGATTTGGGATCAGATTTGGTCGTAATAGAAAGTCTGAAGCAATAAGATAGACTATTTAAAATATCAATAACAAAGCCTGATCCCGGTGATAGGCAAATGACTGACCAGGAAAAAAACAGAAAATTAGTCCGGTCAACCTTGGCTGTGGCTTCTCCCACCCTCCTTAGCAGGATTTTTGGTTTTTTAAGAGATGTGATCCAGGCATTTTATCTGGGGACAAGTAGAAGTGGTGATGCTTTTACCATAGCTTATGTAATTCCTAATCTCCTGCGAAGATTGACGGGCGAAGGAGCTATGACCGCAGCCTTTGTTCCTGTCTTTACCCAAGTGAAAAAAGATAAATCAAAAGCTGAACTCTGGAGATTTGCCAACGCTTTCTTTTTTGACCTAACTCTGATTATGGCTCTGCTGACTGTGTTGGGGGTTGTTTTGTCTCCTTTGTTGGTCAGGATTATTGCTTTTGGTTTTAAAAATATTCAGGGCAAATGGGAATTGACTACAGCTCTGACTCGGTTGATGTTCCCTTATATTTTCTTAATCAGCCTAGCCGCTCTGGCTATGGCCATTCTTAATTCCTTTCATAAATTTTTTGTGCCGGCTTTTACTCCTGTTTTATTTAATCTGTCCATCATAGGCGTTGCTCTTTTATTTGCTCCCCGAGCCAAAGAACCAGCTTTTGTTTTTGCTGGAGGAGTTGTTCTGGGTGGAGTATTACAGCTAGCTTTTCAGCTACCCTGGCTGTGGAAACAAGGGATGCGTTTTAAATTCGGCCTTTCTTTTACTCATCCGGCTGTGCGCAAAGTGGGCAAATTGATGGCTCCAGGCATTTTTGGTTTTGGCATTTATCAGGTAAATTTTGCCATCAGCCGGATGATAGCCTCTTTACTAGAAGAGGGCAGTGTGGCTTCTCTTTACTTTGCTTCCCGGGTCCAGGAGCTAACTTTGGGTCTTTTTTCCATTGCCCTTTCTATCGCTCTGCTGCCAACTCTTTCCGATTTGGCGGCTGAGCAAGATTATGTTCAGATGAAAAAAACACTTGTTTTTTCTTTTAGGCTTGTCTTTTTCATAACTTTCCCAGCAATGGTTGGTCTTTTGATTTTGAATAAGCCTATCATTCAAGTTTTATTTCAACGGGGAGTGTTTAATGCCCAATCAACGGCTATGAGTTCCTCTTGTCTTTTCTTCTTTGCCTTCGGTTTACCAGTTATCTCTGGAGTAAAGATTTTAGCCCCTGCTTTTTATTCGCTTAAGGATACAAAAACTCCTGTTATCGTTGCCTTCTTTGTTATGATTAGCTACATCATCCTCTCTTTAATCCTCATGGTTCCTTTAAGGGTGGGGGGCATAGCTTTAGCCTTGTCTATAGCTTCAGTCATCAATTTTTTCTTTCTTTTTTATTTACTGGAGAGAAAAATTGGGCCTCTGGACAAAAAAGAAATTTTTAAATCTGCCTTGAAGTCTGCTATTGGTGGTTTGGGAATGGGGGTGGCCGTCTGGTTTTTCATTCGAAATTTTGACTTTGCTCGCTTGGTTTTTATCCGCCAAGTAGGAATTTTACTGGCAGCCATTCTAATAGGAATAATCGCTTATTTTGTTTTAAACTTGCTTTTTAATCATGAGGATGTAAGGAGTTTAAAAGACCTTTTCTCCCGTCCAAAGATTAATTCTTGAGGAAAATCTGATGAAAATTGTTTTACAAAGAGTTAAACAAGCTTCAGTCAAAGTTAAAGGGAAGGTGGTCGGGAAAATAGGAGCTGGGCTCTGTCTTTTGGTAGGGATTGAGAAAGGGGATTCTCAAGAAGAGGCTAAGTATTTAGCCAAAAAAATTGTAGAATTGAGGGTATTTGCGGATAAAGAAGGAAAGATGAACCTTTCCCTTCTTGAAATTGAAGGAGAAATCCTAGCTGTCTCCCAGTTTACTCTAGCCGGTTCTTTGCGCAAGGGGCGCCGGCCAAGCTTTGATCGAGCCGAAGAACCTGCCAGGGCCGAGGCCCTTTTCAATTACTTCGTTAAGCTAATTAGAGAGCGAGGGATAAAGATTGAAACAGGGATTTTTGGGGCCCTGATGGAAGTCAGTTTAATTAATGATGGCCCGGTAACTTTTATCCTGGATAAAGGGGGACAATCCCAATTTTAGGGGACACTCCCCCTTTATGCTCAGCTGAATTTTAGGCGGCTGGCTTTGTTTATGCCTTTCTCGGCTGATTTTCTGACGAATCGATTTTTGTCTTGAGCTAATTTGTTAAGCAGAAGAAGGGCTTCTTCCCCTCCAATTTTTCCTAAGGCCTGAGCTGCGCTTATTCTGACATCCACATTTGGATCATCGATAACGGTTTCAATTAAGCCTAAGGTGAGAGGATCTTTTTTATAGGATAAGATTTTTAGGACAGCACTTTTAGCATACCATGGAGGATGAAGCAGCTTTTGGTAAAGGCTGTCCAATTTAAGATCTTCTCTTTGAGCTAATTCCCTAATAATGAAATTTCTAATCTCTTCTGATGGATCTTCAAGGGCTGCCAGTAAAACTTCATTTACCCAGGCTCCATCTACCCCAGCAATGGACTTAATTATCTTCAGTCTTTTTTGTTTCTCTTTAGTAGATTTTATTTTTCTTAAAACTAAGGTGGACAGTCTTTTATCTTTATTCTGTCGTTGTTTTATTTCTTTTAAAGCTTTTTTGGCGGCTCTGGCTATAATTCGAGAATTGTAGCTGACATATTTTTTTAGAACAGCTTCTGCTTGAAACGAAGACTGGCTCAGGGCTTTAAGGGCGGCTGCCTGGACTGAGGAAGGGAGTTCTTTATCCTCAATCGTTTGCAACAAGAATGTTCTTTTCTCTCCCTCTTGAAGGTTCTTTAATTGTTGTTCAAATAATTTTATTTTTTGGCTGGCGGATAGCGATTTTAATTTCTCCCCCACTTCTGAACAATTCCTTGAGGCTTTATAGAGATTTAAACCATCTCTAAAATATGCCCCATTTTTTCTTTTTTAGTTTTTAAATATTTAAAATTATTACTATTAGGAGGAATTTCAATAGCCACTCTCTCCACAATTTCCAGACCGTAACCAGCAAGGCCAATGAATTTCCGAGGATTATTGGTAATCAAGCGGAGTTTAGTTGCTCCCAAGGAAGCTAAGATTTGAGCTCCGATGCCGTAATCTCTGTGATCAGGCTTAAATCCCAATTTACAATTGGCTTCGACTGTATCCATTCCTTTATCCTGGAGAGCGTAAGCTTTAATCTTGTTGACCAAACCAATTCCTCTTCCTTCTTGATTGAGCATATAGAGAATTATTCCTTTTCCTTCCTTGTTAATCATTTTCATGGCTTGATGAAGCTGAGCCCCACAATCACAGCGGGCAGAAGCGAAGGTATCACCGGTTAAACACTGGGAATGGGCACGAACAAGAACAGGCTCGTTTTTTTTGATTTCGCCTTTAACCAGGGCTAAATGGCATTCTTTATGGATAATGTCTTCAAAAAGCAGAATCTTAAAATGGCCAAAATGGGTAGGTAAATCCGCTTCTTCAATCTTCTTGACCAGGCGCTCATGTTTCATTCGGTATCTAATAAGATCAGCGATGGTTAAAATAGGAATGTCATAGGTTTGGCTGAATTTTTCCAATTGAGGCAGCCGGGCCATGGAACCATCCTCATTCATAATCTCACAGATGACACCCGCAGGTTTTAAGCCGGCCAGGCGAGCCATATCCACGGCCGCTTCTGTTTGGCCAGCTCTTTCCAGGACACCTCCATCTCTAGCCTGTAAGGGGAAAATGTGGCCAGGTCGGGCTAAATCAGAAGGCTTAGTTTGAGGGTCGACAGCAATTTTAATTGTTTGAGCTCTGTCATAAGCAGAAATGCCGGTGGTCACTCCTTCTTTAGCGTCGATAGATACCGTAAAAGCGGTTTCAAAGCGAGCCGTATTTTCCTTAACCATTAAAGGGATATCCAGCTCTTTGAGCCTTTCTTTGGTTAAAGGCAGACAGATTAGCCCTCGGCCGTGCTTACTCATAAAATTTATCATAGGTGGAGTTACTTTTTCAGCGGCCACCATCAGGTCGCCTTCATTTTCTCGGTCCTCATCATCGACAATAATTATCATCCTGCCAGCCTTTACGGCCTCGATAGCTTTTTCGACTGAAACTGTTCCTTTTTTGCTATTCATCTTTAGAGCCTCAAGCTTTTATATTCTTTATTTCTCTTATCCAATTATACACATATTTGCCAATTATGTCACATTCCAGGTTAACCTCATCGCCTCGCTTTAAGCCGCCTAAATTGGTGTTTTTTAGGGTGATTGGAATAAGTTCCACTTGAAAAGAAGAAGCACTAATAGAGGCTATAGTTAAGCTAACCCCATTGACGGCTACTGAGCCTTTGGGAATAAAATAAGCTTTGAGTTCTGGCGGAAAAGAAAGGGTCAAACGCTTGCTCCTATTTTTGCTGATTATTTGTTCAACTTTACCTTGGCCATCGACGTGACCAGTCACCAGGTGTCCCCCAAGAGGAGAGTTAAGAGTGAGGGGCAGTTCAAGATTGAGGATTTCCCCCGGCAGTAAACGGCTTAGGTTAGTTTTGGTCAAGGTTTCTTCTGCTATACTAAAAAAGAGAAGATTTTTCTGTTTTTTTACTAAACTCAGACAAACACCGTTAACAGCCAGGCTTTCTCCTATATCCAATTTTGAAGAAAGAGAGGGGGCCTCGATTATTATTTCCTTTTTTCCTCGACGCCAGCCCTTGAAGAGCCCAGAATGGCTGATAATACCTGTAAACATTAAAAGTATCCTTTGACAATTACGTCTTCATCTATCTGAAAAACATCTGTATCTTTTAGTTTCAATGAATTTTTTATATAGTTTACTCCTTTTCCTGCCAGGAGGGAAGGAGCATTTTGGCCGCCGATTAATTTAGGCGAGATAGTAATAATAATTTTATCAACCAACCTTTTTTCTAAGAAAGAGGTTAAAATGTGGCTGCCTCCTTCTACCAGAAGGCTTGAGACCTGGTGGCTACCCAACCAGCGGAGAACTTTTTTTAAATCAACTTGAGGCGTGGCTGACTTCAAGGGAATAACTTCTATCCCTTGGTGGCGTAAGGCTTCGGCTTTATGGGCAGAGGCTTGGGGAAGGGTGAAAATTATTATTTTTCCCTGGGAAAGAGTAGATATGATCTTAGCTTTGAGGGGAAAACGGAGGTGAGAATCAACTATTACTCGCGTTAGTTTTTTCTGTTTCCAGAAAGGATGGCGAATTGTCAGAAGTGGGTCATCTTTAAGAAGGGTATTTATACCAATCAATAAAGCATCAAACTCTCCTCTTAAAAAATGAATATATTCTCTAGTTTTAGTTGAAGAGATCCATTGTGATGAATATTTTTTAGTGGCTATTTTGCCGTCTAAACTAACAGCCGTTTTGGCGGCCACAAAGGGAATGCCTTTAGTAATATATTTTATGTATATTTCATTAAGGCGTTCGTTTTTTTCTTGAAGAAGCCCTAAAGATACTTCAATGCCTGCTTGCTTTAATTTTTTTACTCCTTTTTTATGAACCAACGGGTTAGGGTCAAGAGCAGAAATAAAAACTTTTTTTGGTTTAGCTTTGAGAATGGTATCCACACAGGGAGGGGTTCTGCCCCAATGAACGCAAGGTTCAAGGGTCAGATAGGCAGTGCTGTTATGCGCCTGGGAGCCGGCTCTCTGGAACGCAAGGGCTTCGGCATGAGGTTTTCCGGGCTTTTCATGGTAGCCATAACCAACAACTACCCCTTTTTTAACGATCACAGCTCCCACATATGGATTAGGACTGGCCCAGCCTTTGGCCTTAGTAGCCAAAGCATAGGCCATTTCCATATATGATCTATCTTTAAGTTCAATCATTCTGCCAGCAAAGCCTTGATGTAATCTTCAGCTGAGAAAGAGAGCATATCTTGTTCACTTTCCCCAATGCCTATCAGCTTTATGGGGAGTTTTAATTCATCAACAATACTTAACACGCTCCCGCCTTTGGCTGTTCCATCCAATTTGGAAAGGAAAATCCCAGTTATCCCCGAGAACTTGAGAAACTCTTTAGCCTGGATCAGGGCATTTTGGCCAATACTGGCATCCAGAACTAAAAGGATTTCTTGGGGAGCTCCTTCAATTTCTCTAGATATTACTCTTTTTATTTTTTCCAGTTCACTCATGAGATTGACATTAGTATGAATTCTGCCGGCGGTATCAATAAGGAGAAGATGGTAAGAATGAGCCCGAAAAGATTGAAGGGCATCATAGACAATGGAGGCAGGATCGGCCCCATATTGCCCTTTTATAAGGGGGATATTTAATTTTTTCCCCCATATAGTGAGTTGTTCTTGGGCTGCGGCCCGGAAAGTATCAGCAGCTACCATCAAAACCTTTTTTCCCTGATTTTTAAAATGGTAGGCCACTTTAGCCAAAGAGGTTGTTTTGCCGCCTCCGTTGACACCGACAAACATCACCACAGAAGAGGAGAAATTTAGATTTAATTCAGAAGGAAATGATTTGAGCATACTTGAGAGCTCTTCTTCTAAGAGGCTTTTAATTGTAGAGAAAGAATCATTTTTCTTGCTTTTTTCTTTAATGGATTTGATTATTTTTTCAGTAGTGGCTATCCCCACATCGGCCAAAATTAAAATTTCAAATAGTTCATCAAGAATTTCTCCCCTGCTTTTATCAGTAGATAGCCATTGGCTAAATTTTTCTTTGAAATTGCGGTTTGTTCGTGAAAGTTTTTCTTTAAGATCGCCAATCATCGTCTTTCCATTATATTTTTCACATTTTTTAAAGTCAATCCAGCCCGCCAACTCCTTAATACATGCCAGTGAGGAGTGAGGAGTAATGTAGGGCCCATTGTCCTTAACGGGCTGCAGGACAAATAGGCAAAAAAGGTGAAAAATAAATGTAGGGTCTGCTGTCCTCAAAAGACCGTTAAAAAACTAAAGGAAAAAATACATGGCCAGAGACTGAGTTTCGTAGTTGTGGAATGGAAAGAGTTATGTTAAATTTAGACCTAAATGCAGGAAACAATTTGGATAATTTACCCTTCTGGCCAACAGGCTGAAAGAATTTCAGCCGAATTAGGACTACCCTTGGCTATTTCTAAAGTTTTAGTAAATCGGAGAATTTCTGATCCAGAGAAAGCTTCTAATTTTCTTTACCTTTCTTTAGACGATTTGCATAACCCGTATCAAATGAAAGATATGAGAAAGGCGGTAAAAAGAGTAAAAGAAGCTATTGTCAGGAGAGAAAAGATATTAATTTTTGGGGATTATGATGTAGATGGCATTCTTTCTATCGTGATTCTAACAAAGGCGCTGCAGTCTTTAGGCGCAGAAGTGAGCTATTTTATTCCCAATCGGCTCAAAGATGGCTATGGAATTAAAGAAAAATATATGGACATTGTCGAGAAGAACCAAGCCAGGTTGGTGATAAGTGTTGATTGTGGAATAAAAGCCACCCGTTTTGTTAGCCAGGCCAGGAGGAAAGGAATTGATGTGATTATCAGCGACCATCATCAGCCTGGTTCTGAATTGCCTTCAGCTTTGGCCATTCTTAATCCGGTTCTGCCTGATTGTGGCTATCCGGATAACAGGCTAGCCGGAGTTGGTGTTGTTTTTAAATTGATTCAGGCTCTTCTGGATGGCTATCAAAGGTCTTCTCAGCTTTCTTCTTACCTTAAGATGGTCTCGATTGCTACTATAGCTGATGTAGCCGAGTTAAGGGGGGAGAACAGGTTACTTGTAAAATTTGGTCTTGAAAATTTAGATGGAACTTCAAATATAGGTTTAAACTCTTTGTTGGATATATGCCGGCTGAGAGGAAAAAAGATTTCAGTAGGAGATGTAGGTTTCCGCTTAGGACCAAGAATTAATGCCGCCGGCAGAATGGGAGAAGCAGACCAGGCTGTTAAGCTGTTCTTTGCAGAATCTTTCCAGGAGGCTGAAGAGTTGGCTCGCTCCTTGGATACTATGAATTCCAAGAGGCAAAGAATAGAAGAAAATATATATAATCAGGCTCTAAATAGAATAAAATCCCGCCAGCTTGACCAGCGTTATAGATTTCTGGTAATGGGTTGTGAGCAATGGCATCGGGGGATAATCGGTATTGTGGCCTCCAAGCTCAAAGATAAATTCCACCGCCCCGTTCTTCTTTTCGCCTATAAAGACAGCCATGCTTACGGCTCGGGCAGAAGTATAAAAGAATTCCCTTTAATCAATTGTTTGGACGAATATAAAGATTTATTTATTAGTTATGGCGGGCACACCTTAGCCGTAGGTTGTGAGTTAGAAAGAGAAAAAATTCTTACTCTCAAACAAGCTGTTAATTCCTATGCTGAGAGCAGGCTGACTGCCGAAGATTTGAAAAGAAAAATTTATATTGATGCCGAGTTGAATTTCTCAGAACTCAGCTCTTCGTTCCTTGATAAATATTGGCTGTTAGCTCCTTTTGGCATCGGCAATCCCAAACCATTTTTTTTAACTAGAGGAGCAGAAATCATAGCTCAACCTCAAAAGCTTCAAGGAAAACATTCTAAACTATGGCTCAAACAAAAAAATAGAATATTCGAAGCTTTAGCCTGGGGAAGAGGAGACTGGGCCGAAACTCTGTTTAGAGGAGAGAGGATAGATCTGGTTTATTCTCTTCAATTTTCCCGATATTTAGGTGAAGATAAAATTTCACTGGCTGTAGAAGACATCAAATTTTAAATCCGTCATTTGGGAAAATGAAAATCAATCAGAAAAGAACGATGCAGCTGCTGGCTGTCCTTTTCTTAATAGTCATTCTAGTCTTAATCGGTTGGAACTTTATAACTCATTTTAAACGAAAGCCCAAACCTCCTCTTGAAAAAGAAATTATCTCTTCTCAAAAAATAGAAAAGAAGGAAAAAATTGAGCATTTTGAGGTTAAAGGGGAAAAAGGTAATTTTAAAGTTAGGGCTGATAAGCATTATATAGGAGAGGACAAAAAGTATCATTTAGAGGGAAATGTTGAAGTTATTTTTTTCAAAAAAAGTGAAGGTCAAGATATTTACCTTTATGCCCAACAGATTATTTATGATAAAAAAGGTAATCACTTCTTTCTTTCTGGGGAAGCTACTATCAAATTCAAAGATCTCATCATCAAGTCTTCTTCTCTAAGTTACAGCAGCAAGAAAGAAACATTTCGAAGTGAGAAAAAAACTCAGTTTACCTCTCCAGTTTTTTCTGGTTCTGCGCTCAAGCTTCTCTATTTAATGAATAAGGAAAAACTTGAACTTGGAGAAAAAGTGGAACTTGTAGTAAAGCCCCGTATAGAAAACTCTCAACCCTTTTTGATTAAAAGCAAAAGATTTGATTACAGTCGTAAAACAAAAAAGGGAACTATAGAAGGTGATGTCCAGATATTTCAAGGAAAAAGCAAGGCAACAGCTAAACAGGCCCTATTTGAGTTGTCTGATGATGAACAGCAGATAAAAAACGTTATTCTTAGAGGTAAAGTAAGGTCTTCTCTTATCTCCGAAGGAGAACAAGTTGTGGCCGGCAAAAATTTCCTCATTCCTTCTAGTGCAAAAAGAGAAGTCGAAGGAGAGCAGATAGTAATTCAGGGATTTATTGACCTCCCTAAGATTAAAGCTGTTGATGCCCAGGGTAGTTGCCTTTTTAAATTTATTTCTTCCGAGAATGAATATACTTTGATTCAGGGTGAAAACCTTAGTTTTATCTTCAACCGTAGAGGAGAGCTAACTGCCTTTAAAGCCCAGAAAAAGGCAAAAATAACAGAAAAGAAAAAGGATTCTAAAGAGCTGAGAATTATTGAAGGTGAAATGATGTCAATGTCTGAAGACTCCAACACTCTGGAGGTGAGAGGAAAAGAGAAATTTAAGCCCAGTATTGTCTTTAGCCAGAACAAAATTTACGGAGATGAGATGGAGATGGTTTTGGATAACGGTAATTTGACATTAAAAAGAGACGTCAAAACTGCTTTCCGGCTTAAATCTGGAAAAGAAAAAGCTTTTGGCTTTTTTTCTAAAGAAAAACCTGTTTTTATTTCAGCTCAGGAAATGAGATATTTAGAAGAAGAGAAGCGTTTCCTTTTTAAGGAGAAAGTCAGAATGTGGCAGGAAAAGAAAACACTGATAGCCGATGAGGTTTCCCTTATGGAGGAAGAAGGAGAGATTTCTGCTTTAGGAAACGTAAAAACGATTATCCCTTACCAGCCCCAGAAGGGAGGAGAAGAAGAAATGGAGATTGGGGGGGAGACCTTAAATTATGAGCGAGATCAAGGTTTTCTTAGCTATGGAGGGAAGTGTTATCTAAAAGTAAAAAACAACTCTCTTTCGGCTCGATCCATCATAGTAAATCTGAAAAAAGGGGAGGGCGCAATGGAAAGTGTTAAGGCTAAAGGAGAAGTAGTAGTCATCCAGAATGAAAGTCAAGGACAGGGAAATGAGGCCCAATATAACCTGGTACGAGAGACAATTATCCTTACTGGAAATCCCGTTCTGATAGATAAAAATAAGGGAAGGATTGAGGGGGACAAATTGACTTTTTATATGGCCGATGGTAGAATCGTCGTTGAAAATAAAGAGCGGGAGAGGTCGGTTACCATTATAAAATCGTGAGAAATGAAATATTGTTTAGAAGCAGTTGGGCTCGAAAAAAGTTATCACCATAAAGTAGTAGTTGATAATGTTTCAATTAAAGTAAATAAGGGAGAAGTCGTTGGCCTCTTGGGGCCCAATGGCGCTGGCAAGACAACTACTTTTTCCATGATTTTAGGTGTCATTTCCCAGGATAAAGGTAAAATTTATTTAAATGGAGAAGATATTACAGATTATCCTATGTACATTAGAGCCAGGAGAGGATTATCGCTTCTCCCTCAAGAACCTTCGGCCTTTAGAGGCTTAACAGTAGAAGAGAACTTGTTGTCTATTATAGAAGCCTCTGGAGATACTCAGTTTAAAAAGAATGGAGATTTAAAGAAAGTAATGAAGGAGTTTGGACTGGATAAATTAGCTAAAGCTAAAGCCTATACTCTTTCTGGAGGAGAGAGACGCAGATTGGAAATTGCCAGAGCTTTGATCACCAAACCTCAATTCCTTCTTTTGGACGAGCCTTTTACAGGAATTGATCCTTTGGCCATTTCTGATTTACATAAAATTATTTTCTCTTTAAAAGAGAAAGGCCTGGGTTTGCTCGTAACTGATCATAGTGTAAGAGAAACACTTAAAATAACAGAGAGAGCTTACATCATAGATAAGGGGAAGATATTACTGGCTGGAACCCCTCAAGAACTGGTTTCCTCAGAAAATGTTAGAAGAAGCTATTTAGGAGATGATTTTTCTCTTGATTAGTTTTATTATTTGATTTCAATTTGGGAAGAAAAATGGCCTTAAAACAGCGTTTAGACCAGCGGCAGGTTCAGAAGTTAATCTTGGCCCCTGCTTTACAACAAGCAATCAAGCTCCTGCCTCTGACTAATATGGAGCTCATAGAAATTATCGATGCAGAGCTTTCCCAGAATCCGATGCTGGAGGTAGAAGATGAGACAGCTGAAAAGACGAATGAAGAAGCTCTTCCTCTCAAATCGCAGGAAGAAATAGCTGAGGAAAAGGAGTCAAAGGAAGTTGAAGAAGAAGACTTTGAGGCTTACTTTCAGGAATATTTTGACAACGGTTTTAGGTCTTTTTTTTTAGAACACAGAGAAGCCCCTCCTTTAGAGAATGTAGTATCTAAGAGTCCTTCTCTTTGGGATCATCTAAACTGGCAGGCCAATTTAACTTTTTTTGATCGGAAAGAGAAGGAAATTGCCCGCTATATCATAGGCAACATCAATGAAGATGGCTATTTAACTATTTCCGAAGAAGAGGTAGCTCAGGAGACAAAATCTACTCTGGCCAAAGTGAATAAAGTAAGAGAGAAAATTAAAAAATTTGATCCTGTAGGAGTAGGGAGTCTGTCACTAAAAGAGGCCCTTTTAACTCAAATGGACTATCTTCAGCTTGAAGATGAAGTGAGCCGCCAGATAGTAGAAAACCATCTCCATCTTTTGGAAAAGGCTGATTATGCTCAATTGGCTAAAATCTTGAATATCCCTTTTTCCTCTCTAAAATATCATCTTGAAGTTATTAAGAGATTGGATCCGAATCCAGGCAGAAAATACAGCCAGGAAAAAACATTCTATGTAATTCCCGATATTATTGTCAGCCAAGAAGGCAATGACTTAAAAATAGCCTTGAATGATGAAGGGATACCTCGAATAAGAATCAATAGTTATTACAAAAGCCTTTTGGCCAGGGCCTCCCAGGACAGCCCTGAAACTTATAAATTCCTAAAAGATAGGATGAAAAAAGCTTTTTGGTTCTTGCGGAGTTTAGATCAACGGAATCAGACCATTTATAAAGTGGCCAAATATATCGTTGACAAACAGAAAGATTTTATAGAGAAAGGAATCGAGTTTATAAAACCTTTGACTTTAATGGAATTAGCCCGAGAAATTGGTGTCCATGAATCAACTGTAGGCAGGGTAGTGGCTAATAAATATATGCTAACCCCTCGAGGAGTTTTTCCCCTTAAGTATTTTTTTCATAAATCTCTGGTGGGCGATTATGGCCAAGAGATATCATCCTTAAGAATCAAAGAAAAAATAAAAAAGCTGGTTGAACATGAGAATAAAAAACGACCTCTCAGTGATATAGAAATAGGTGAAATTTTAGCTAAAGAAAACTTTAGAATTGCCCGACGGACAGTGGCTAAGTATAGAATGCAGTTAAATATCCCCCCTTCTCATGTGAGAAAAAAGAGGTATTGGATGGAGGAGAGAAAATGATTATCAATTTTACAGCCCGTCATGCCCAAATTACTCCCGATATTAGGAAGTACTCTCAAAGAAGAATAAAGGGCCTGGAAAAAATATTGGGTTCTTCCATAGAAACGGATATCATCCTTTCAGTGGAAAAATACCGCCATAAGGCTGAAATAAACATCAAAAGTAGAAGAATAAGCATTAATGCAGCCGAAGAGACCCAAGATATGATGTTTGCTTTAGGTGCAGCTTTTGATAATCTGGAAAAGAGAATAAAAAAGGAAATAGAAAAGCTAAGAGAAAGAAAAAGAAGAAAAAATAGAGAAAAAGAATTGTTTACATTAACGGAAAAAGAAGAGCCAACTCCGAGAATAATTAAAAGCAATGATTATTCTCTTAAACCCATGTCTCTTGAAGAAGCTATTCTGCAATTTAATTTGAGCCAAAAAGATGTTTTTGCTTTTCGGAAAACAGGTTCAGAAAAATGGGTATTTATTTATCGGCGAAAAGATGGTAATTTGGGCTTTATAGAGCCTGAATAGAGAAAGTGAGAGGTTGCCTTGAAAATTCATAATTTATTACCTCAGGATATGATCATTCCCGAACTGGAATATCAGGATAGAGAAGGTGTCCTGAAAGAGATGGTTGATTTTTTGAAAAAAAGGAACAAGATTACTAAAGATAAAGAATTATGTGAGAAACTTATCCAGAGGGAAAACTTGGGAAGTACAGCTATCGGCCAAGGAGTGGCTATTCCTCATTGCAAAATGAAGGGAGTAAAAAATCCGATTGTCCTCCTGGCTATTTCTAAGAAAGGAGTTAATTTTTATTCTTTGGATGGCAAACCTTCTCATATTTTTTTCCTGGTTGTTTCATCTCCTGAAAATCCTAGCTTGAATCTTCAAATATTAGCGGCCATTGCCCATCTTGTCCGCAAATCAAATTCATTGCTCAAAAAAATACTTGAGGCCAGAAGCATAAGCTCAATTCTGGAGATTATTCAAAAGGAAGAAGAAAAGTTAAATGAGTAGCGGGCAGGATAAAACCCCTGCTAAACGAATAACAATTTCTGGCGGATTACTTAAAGTTTTTGGTCTCGGTGTTCTGATCAGAGGAGATAGCGGCATAGGCAAGAGTGAAAGTGCCTTAGAGCTCATTAGCAGGGGGCACCGCTTTATCTCAGATGATGTCACAGAATTAAGGAGAACAAGGGCAGGCAAATTAGTGGGCAGCTCGCCCAGCCTCAGCCGCTATTTCATGGAAATTAGGGGATTAGGAATAATTAATATAAAAAAAATATTTGGTCCTAAAGCGGTTTCTGCCCAAGCTGAGCTCAGCTTAATTATTAACCTTAAGAAGTGGAAAAAAGGCAAAGAATATGACCGGCTGGGCGTTGAGTTTCCTGAGGAAGGTGAACTTTTAGGCCAGAAAGTGTCTCAAATCAATATTCCAGTGGCTCCAGGAAGGAATATTGCTACTCTGATTGAAGTAGCTTGTAAAGTCCATATCCTTAGAAAAAAAGGTTACTTTGCTCCTCAAGAAATAGCTAAAAAGCTAAATAGAGTTCTTTCGTCTCGCTAATAAGATGAAGAATGAAATGAGAAATGACCGGTTTCTGATTATAACTGGATTATCTGGTTCAGGTAAAACAATTGTCAGCCGTTTTCTTGAAGATTTGGGTTATTATTGCATGGACAATTTGCCGGCCAAATTGATTCCTGATTTTGTCAATCTCTGGATGAGAAAAGAAGTTGAGATTAGCAAGGTAGCCTTAGTCGTAGATATTAGAGAGGCCGGTTTTACTTCTGAATTTCCAAAAGTGCTAAAAAGAATAAGGAAAAAAATATCACCCAGATTAATTTTTCTTGAGGCCTCTGATGAAACGCTTGTTAAGCGATTTAAAGAGACAAGACGTCCGCATCCCTTAGCCCAGAGAAAATCAGTTTTGGAAAATATAGCTTTAGAAAGGAAAAGGTTAGAAAGGATAAAAAAATTAGCTGATGATGTTATTGATACTTCAGCTACCAGTATTATCCAGTTGAGAAAAATGCTGACGACCAGATTATTGGTAAGAAGAGAAGTTAAACTCCAAGTTTTAGTTGTTAGTTTTGGTTACAAATACGGCCTTCCAGTTGATTCTGATTTAGTTTTTGATACAAGATTTCTGCCCAATCCTTTTTATATTGATCAACTGAGAGATAAGACCGGTAAGAGTAAAAATGTCAGAGATTATGTTCTGGAAAAGCCTGAAACAAAAGCTTTTGTAACTAAACTCTTTAATTTTATTGATTATTTAATGCCTAATTTTGTTGAAGAAGGAAAGAGCTATCTTAATGTTTCCATTGGTTGTACGGGAGGCAAGCACAGGGCTGTAGTCATAGCTGAAGAACTGAAGGATCATTTAACCGAGAAGGGATATAAAATTAGAGTGTATCATCGGGATATCTATAAATAAGAGCTTTAAATATTAATTCCTGGTTGAATAAGAGCTAATTTTATTATTCAAAGGAACTTTCCCTTCTTGGAAAAATGTAAGCTTCCTTAAAACCGTGATGAGTGAAATTCCTCACCAAGAAATGAAATTTGGCAGCGATTTCTCCCATCCTCACCAAGACCTCTCACTATAGGCTCGGATGGCCGAAGGTCGCTGCTTCTAGATACAAATTCATTATTAGCTATAACGGTTTTGGAAATACTTTTGGGATGATTTGGGACAAGTACTTACTGGAAAAATAAAAAACTTAAGTTTAGATAGGAGAAGTGATAAAATAAATCAAGATTGAATAATTTAAAAAAGAATAGAAGCTGAGATGATAGGTGGTATTATAGTTTCTCACGGAAAGCTGGCCGAGGAACTGCTTAATGCTCTAAATATTATTCTGGGAGAAGTAGTCAATATTGAAGCTATTTCCATTGGCTGGTATGACGATGTTGAGGAGTCAAAAAAGAAGATAAATCAGAGTTTGAAAAGGGTAGATCAGAAAAATGGAGTTGTTATCTTTACAGACATGTTTGGAGGGACTCCTTCCAATTTGAGTTTTAGCTTTATGAAAAATAATAAAGTAGAAATAATCACTGGTGTAAATCTGCCCATGCTCATTAAATTTGTGTCTCTTCAAAGGAGCAATAATTTGAAAGAAGTAGCCAGGAAAGTAGTGGAACAAGGAAAGAAAAATATACATTTAGCCAGCGCCCTTTTAAGTAGTAAGTAATAATTTCTTTCTTTTCAATGGTTGAGAAGAAAATTACCATAAAAAATAAGCTTGGGCTGCATGCTAGAGCTGCCGTAAAGTTTGTTAACCTGGCCAATCGTTTTAGTTCAAGTGTCAGGATAGAAAAAGATGGCAATGAAATTGATGGCAAAAGCATCTTGGGCATTTTGACCTTAGCGGCTACTCAAGGTTCAGAGATAATCCTAAGAATCTCCGGGCAGGATGAAAAAAATGCCCTGCAGGCCTTAATAGCTTTAATTGATGATAAATTCCAAGAGAAAGAGTGATGGATTATTTTAGGCTAAGAGGAATTGGAGTCTCTCCTGGGATTGCTATGGGTAAAGTTCGGCTCTTGGGCAGAATTGTCTTTACTGCCCGAAAAGAAAGCCTTCCCTTATTACAGGTGGATAAGGAGATAAAAAGGTTGAGGAATGCTCTGAACCGGACAAAAGAACAACTAATTAAAATAAAAGAACAAGTAAAGAAGAAAATAGGAAAGGAGCACTCTTTTATTTTTGATGCGCACCTTCTCATTCTTGAAGATAAATCATTATTGTCAGAACTGCAGAGAATAATTAAGCAAGAAAAGACCAGATCAGAATGGGCTATATCTCAAGTTCATAATAAATACCAAAAACTTTTTGAATCGATAACTGATGAGTATTTCAGACAAAGGAGATCAGATGTATCTGACGTGCTTAGTAAGATTTATAATAACCTGGAGGCTTCTGCTCCTGAAGAAAGAGAAGATGATACAGAAAAAATTTTAGTGGCTCATGAACTTTTACCATCAGAGGCAGCCTCCAAGCTGAGCCGAGGAAATACTTTGGGAATAGCCCTTGATATGGGTGGGCAGACTTCTCATACGGCTATTCTGGCTCGCTCCTTAAATATCCCGGCTGTGGTTGGCTTAGGAAATATTACCAAAGTTGTAGAAGATGGAGATTTTTTGATTGTCGACGGAACTGACGGTGAGGTAATAATTAATCCACCTCGAGCCATCAGAAAGGAGTTTTCCAGCAAAAAAGAGAAGTATGATATTTACCGTCATGAACTTAAAAAAACAGCCAAGTTAAGATCCCTTACCTTAGATAGTTTTAAGTTTTTTCCTTTAGCCAACATCGAACTTCCTGAAGAAGTGAATCTGGCTTTTTCTTTAGGAGCGGAGGGCATAGGACTTTTTCGTTCTGAATTTATTTATCTTCAAAGTGATACGGTGCCCAAAGAAGATGATCACTTTTCTATTTATTCCCGGATTGCTAAAGAAGCCTATCCTCAACCAGTTTTCATCCGGACTTTAGATTTAGGCGGTGAAAAGAGTTTGCCTCAATTAAAAATTGAAAAAGAGCCCAATCCTGCTTTAGGATTGAGAGCCATAAGATTTTCTCTCCGCAACAAAGATTTGTTTAAAATTCAACTGAGAGCAATTCTCAGGGCAAGTTTCCTGAAAAACATAAGAATTTTAATTCCAATGGTGACTGAGATTGAAGAATTAGCTGAGATCAAACACATTTTCCAGGAGGTAAAACAGGAGCTGACAATAAAACGAGAGAAATTTGATGAGAATATTCCCTTGGGAATCATGATCGAAGTACCAGCGGCAGCGGCTTTGTCTAATGTTTTGGCCCAAGAGGTTGACTTTTTGAGTATTGGCACCAATGATTTAATCCAGTATTATTTGGCGGTTGACCGTTCTAATGAGTTAGTTTCCTACCTTTATAAACCGCTTCATCCTTCTATTTTAAAACTTATAAAATTTATTATTGAGGGAGCCCGAAAGGCAGGAAAAGAGGTAACTGTTTGCGGCGAGATGGCCGCTGACCCTCTCTCAGCCATAGTCTTACTTGGCTTTGGCTTGCGCCAGTATAGTATGAATCCTATTTTTATTCCTAGAGTAAAAAGAGCCTTACGCTCAGTTGAATATAAAGTTGTAAAAAACATTGTGCGCAAGGCGATAATCTTACCTACTTCTCAAGAAATTGAAGAGTATATTATAGAGAAAGTGCTGGTTAAATATCCCAAAGCTTTCCTTATGGCCTAAGCCAGGCTGAATAGCTGATAAGCTTAAAGAAATATAAATCCTACCTTAAGGAAAGTTTCGTCCATAGTCGTTTTGGAGACGGACGATATCATTTTCATCTGAATGGCCAATCCAAATCTCCATAACCCGGGCTTGTTTAGGGCCTAAACAACGAAGGCGGTGAGGAACTTTTTGGGGTATAAATACTTCTTCGTTTTCCTCAGGTTGCCAAACTTTATCTCCAACTGTTATCTCTAACCCTTTATCTAAAACTACCCAAAACTCGCTTCGATGATTGTGATATTGAAGAGAGAGAGCTTGACCTGGATTAATAGTAATGATCTTGATGCTGTTGGCTAGCTGATGGGGATAAGCTCTAAATTTTCCCCAGGGTCTCTTATCTTCTTTTATTTGTTTTCGAAAAGACAATTCTTTCTTTTTCTCATCATCTTCCAACATCAGGTTTCCTTTATGACTGCCACAATTTGGCTTGTAAATTCAAGCTATCCTACTATTGACTAAGCTCAATTTTCAGGGATTAAAAGGGGACCTCATCCTCTTCTTGATCATCTTTAGTTTCTGTTTCTTCCTGAGGAAATTCAGAAGGTGCCACTTGAGAGTATTCCTCAGGAATGGTTGTGTCTTCTTTCTTTCCTAAGAGAATGATATTTTGGGCTTCGATTTCAGTCGTAAACCTTTTACGGCCTTCTTTATCTTGCCAGCTGCGGGTTCTAAGTTTTCCTTCGAGATAAATTTGTTTGCCTTGAGTAAGGTATTTATCGCAAAATTCAGCTAGTTTTCCCCAGACGACTATCCGATGCCATTCGGCTTTAACGTTGCTTTCGTTGGTGGTAGGATTAAAATAGCGTTCGTTAGTGGCCAAAGTAAATCTGGCTACAGCTCTTTCTGTTTGAGGTAAATATCTTAGTTCAGGCCTTTGTCCAAGGCGGCCAATGAGAATAACTTTGTTTAAACTGTTTATATCTCTCATGGTTAAGAAATTAATTCCTTTATTTTTTCTTGGGCAATTTTTGTTTCTTCTTCAAGAGGATATTTGCTAATTAATAATTTGAAAACTGCCAGAGCTTCATCCTTTTTGCCTAATTCTACTAAGCTTATTCCTTTTTTCAGATAAGCTGCAGCTACTTTGTCACCATGAGGATAATTGAGTATTAATTCGTTAAACTGGTCGATAGCTTCTTGGAATTTTTTCTGGCTGAAATAACACTCCCCTATCCAGTATAAAGCATTATCAGCTAAGGGGCTTTCTTGAAATTGTTGTCTGTAAAGAGAAAAACCTTCAATGGCTAATTGAAAATTTCCTTTTAAATAGTCAGAATAGGCTGTATTGTATACTTCCTGGGGAGAGATGGTTGGGGGCAGAATAGGAGTAGGAGGGGGTTGTTTCTTTTCTTTGAGTGCTTTTTCCTCTTTTTGTTGAGAAGAGGTGGATTCTTGGGGCGGCTGTTCTTTTCGTGCAAACTGCTGCAGGGAGGCCTGTTTTACTCCCCTTAATTCATCGGCGAATTTGGCAAATTGGGAGTTCATCGTTTCTATTTTTTCAACCAAGACTTGATACTGAGCTGGAATATTTTTCTGGCTTTGCTGAAAACTTGCCTGTTCTTGTTGAAGGAGTTTGGCAATATTTAAGATTTCATCAAGTTGCTTTTTTATAGTCTTAATATCTTCGGAGTTAGATTTGATGTTTAGTTCGAGCTGAATAATTTTTTGTTTTAGCAGCTGGACATCTTTGTAAATTAATTCGTAAGCCTTTTTACTTTTATCGGTCCCCATTAAAAGGAGTGGAATAATAAGGATAAGAAATATCCCTGAAGAAAGCTTTCGGTTCATAGATTATTTAGCTATGATTGTAAATTTGGCTCTTCTGTTTTTGGCCCAGGCAGCTTCATTGTGACCAGGATCTAAAGGTTGGCTTTTGCCATAGGATATGATTTTCATCCTGTCGGGAGAAATGCCTAAAGAAACAAGATAGTCAAAAGTAGCCTTGGCCCTCTTTTCGCCCAGAGCAAGATTGTACTCTTCAGTTCCCCTTTCATCACAATGGCCCTCGATGAGGATTTTGACAGTTTGGTATTTTTTCAACCATTGAGCGTCCGCTTCTAAGACAGGCTTAGCATCGTCGCGGATGAAATAGCGGTCAAAATCGAAATGAATCATTTTAAGAGGGGCTTCCTTGTTGATTTCTTCAAGTGACTTGGCCATAAATATTTCTTCTTCAGTCAATTTTGGTTTTTTAACTACGGCCGGCTTTTGAACTTTTTCAACTTTTGGCTGTTCCTTAACTTGAGGCGGTGGAGGAGGGGGTTCTTGCTCTACTTTTTTCCGACAGGAAATGAAGAAAGCAAAAACCAGCATTAAGGACAAATAAATAATAAGACTTTTTTTCATTGGGCCTCCTTTAGATTTTTTTATTATCTGTCAATTTCTTAACGAAAATCGCTACACCTTTTCTCCCACAATTATATACAATTAAACTCAACCTCTGTCAACACTATTTAAGGGAAACCTAGGGGAAACTTTTCTAGGGACCTTCCCCTGAGTTTCTAATGAGACCAATCAGGCAGCTTATTTTCCCCTACAGAGGTCAGCCGCCTTAAATTGGTTCCATCGTAATCTATAGTATAAATTTGAATAGTTCCGGATAAGTTGGAAGAGAAGACAAGATGCCTTCCGTCAGGAGACCAGGAGGGAGATTCATTACGAGCATTGCTTTCGGTCAGTTTTATAATCTGGTTTGTCCGCAAATTGAGAATATAGATGTCAAATATTTGTTCTACTCGAGAGACATAAGCAATGCGATCACCCGTAGGTGACCAACTAGGTGCATCATGGTAGCTGCCACCAAAACTTATCCGCCGCACATTTGAGCCTTCAGCATCCATGATGTAGATTTGAGGAGTCCCGCTTCGGTCTGAAGTAAAAGCAATCTCACGGCCAGTTGGTGACCAAGAAGGAGCTGTATCTATTGCTTTATTAAAGGTTAATCTCCTGATCTTTTTTCCTTGGCTCGAAGCGACATAAATTTCAGGATTTCCCTCTTTTTCAGTAGAGCAAAAAGCCAGTTTTTTTCCATCTGGAGAGAAAGAAGGAGCATAATTTGTTCCCTGGTTGAACACTTCAGTTATTTTTCCTTCAAAAGGATTTAAAATGTAAAGAGCGGCTTTATTTTTTCTGTAAGAAGTATAAGCTATCTTTTGACCATCGGCCGACCATGCTGGCATATAGTCTCTAACTTTATTAAAAGTTACTCGGGTTTGATTATAACCGTCGTAGTCCATCATGTACAATTCGTCATTGCCATCTCTATTAGATATAAAGACGATTTTAGAAGTAAAAATTGTCTTTTCTCCAAAAATTTTCATAATCTCGTCAGCCATTTTATGGGCTACTAGGCGGAGAAGAGATTTTTCAGCTTGATAGCGTTTGCCGAAAATAAATCGACCACTCTTGACATCATAAGTCTTTCCTTCAAAAAAAAGGCTGTTTTCATTTGAGGAGGAGACTTCTCCGACAAAAAGAATTTTAGCTTGGATGGACTCCCAATCCTTGAAAAATATTTGACGGGGATTTAAGGGCCTTATGTAATCATAATAACTTTTGGGCAGAGGCTGGAAGACACGACTATACTTCAGGTCGGAGACAATAACCTGATGGAGATCAGCCGCAGCTGAAGATAGGTTAGGAGAAGAACTGTGAATTATAAATTCAGGGATAGCAATAGGAATAGCTGGCATCCCTTCTTTAATGCTCAAGACTACTTCCTGCTGGGGATGAAGAAGGAGGGTTCCCCCCAGGAAAAAAGCGAGAAAAAAAAGTATAAATTTAATTTTCATTTGGAATGCTCAAATATCAGATGAATGCCTAAATATTCTTCATCGTACTCCTTAGGCAATGGAGGGAAAGGGGCTGAGGTTTGAATGGCTCGTAAAGCAGATAGATCAAGCGATCTTAATCCACTCGATTCTTCTATTTTTAAATCAGATATATGACCGCTTTTATATATTTTAAAATAGACTGTTACCTGAAATTTTCCTCTTAAGCCAGGCTCAACCAGAGAGGTAAACCAATTATTGGAGACTCTGTCCATAATTATTTGGAGATAATAAGTAAAAGGAAAACTGGCCAGGCCAATCTGAGAGGAATATGGGGATTGAAAACCGCCTCCAGTTCCTTGACCACTGCCTATACCTAATCTCACCCCTGAGCCAACTCCTGAGGAGGTTCCCTGTTGTGCCTTGCCTTGTCCAGTGGGGGGTAGGGCTTGTTTTTGAATAACCGCCTTTTTTTTAGGAGGTATTTTTTTTTCTTTCTTAGGTTTGGAGACGGGATGTCTTAAAGTTGAAGATGGGCGAGATTCAAATTTTGGTGGAGTGGTTAAGTCTCGTAGTGTTTCTCTTTGAGGTAGAGCTGTGACTGAAGCTTTGCTCCCTCCTAGAGAAGAACCGCCGCCACCTTGAGGGAGGGAAATGAGATTAACATAATGGATCATCCCTTTAGAAGAGGATTTGGGAAAATAAGGGGAAAGAAGAATTAAAAGGAAAAGGGAAAGATGAAAGATTATGGATAGAATAATGTATTTTTGGAAAGGTGTATCATGGTTTGAAAAGGAGGTCAGGCTCATTTTTTTCCTTTAACCTCTACTGGTTCGACGACCAGGCCTACTATTTCCACCCCAGCCTTTTTTACTATATCTAAAATGCGAATGACATAACCATAGGTTAACCTTTCATCGGCTCTGATAAAAACAATTTTTTTCTCTTTGCCAAAAAAGTATTCTTTTAGCTTTTTCTCCAAAAGAAATTGATTGATTACCGAATCTTCAAGATGAATATACCTGTCTTTGGTTATGGTTAAAGTAAGACCTGCTTCAGCTGGTGATGATTCAGTTTCAGCCTGAGGCAAGTTAACTCCGAGACTTGATTGCATCATGGGAGCAGTGACCATAAATATTATAAGGAGGACAAGCATGACATCGACTAACGGGGTGACATTTATTTCAGAGAGAGAAGTCCCGATCTGTCTTTTAGAAATGGAATGTCTTCTAATCGCCATAAATTCTTTCTGCTAAATTCAGAAATTCGATGGAAAAATCTTCCATTTCGGTGATTAAGTCTTTTATACGGTGCAGATAATGATTGTAAGCAATAACTGCTGGAATAGCCGCAAAAAGCCCAGCGGCAGTGGCAATCAAAGCTTCAGCAATGCCCGGAGCAACAGTTACTAGGCTGGCTGAGCGAACAATGCCAATTCTATGAAAAGCGTCCATAATTCCCCAGACAGTTCCAAATAAACCGATGAAAGGGGTTACACTGCCGGTAGTGGCTAAAAAGTTCATCATTTTCTCTAGCCTAGAAATTTCTTGATTGGAAGCTTTAATTAAAGCTCGGTTAATGCTTTCTAACTTAGCCGAATTAAGAGTAAGCTTGGGGTTGGATTTTGTTTGGTAAGAAAGTTCTCTAAAAGCAGACCGAAAAAGCACGGCCAGGGGACTTGCCTTATATCTTCTGGCAGCTTCGTTGACATCGGACAGATTGTTGCTTTTTCTGAAAAGTGCTAGGAATTTTTTTGATTGAGAGGCTGCAGACTTAAGAGTTTTTCTTTTAAAGAAAATTATGGCCCAGGAAAAAATTGAAAATAGAACGAGAATAAAGATAACAGTTTGGACTACAACCCCAGCCCCAAGAACAAGTTTGAAGAAATTCATGATTTTCCTCAAAAAAAGTAGCATATGGCTGGGACATTGTCAAATAAAGATGATGGTTGGCAAGCATTTCAAAAAACTTTAAATCTTCACTGACCACGGATATAGAAATACTTTCTGATGGTTGAATATGAAAGGATAAGAGATGATTGACTATTGATTGACAAAAATTAGCTTAAGTAATAGATTTGATATTTGTTTGGCAAGGAGGAAGAAAATTAAAGGCGAAAAAAGATTTCAGCCTGCTCAGTTCTTGGCTATTAGCTTTATTATTACTATTTTAGCGGGGAGCGGGCTTCTCCTTCTTCCCCTAGCCACCCGGTCTGGTCATATATCTTTTGTAGATGCTCTTTTTACATCTACTTCTGGGGTATGTGTAACTGGCCTTATTGTCCAGGATACGGCCACTTTTTTTACTCCAATTGGACAGATAATAATTTTAGTTCTTATCCAGTTGGGAGGATTAGGCATAATGACTTTTTCTACTCTAATTCTCCTGGCTGCCGGCAAAAGAATTTCCATAAAAGATAGGATAATTGTTCAACAGGATTTTCACCACACTGCCCCCCGAGATATAAAATCTATTATAACTCGGGTTTTTCTTTATACCCTGATTCTCGAAGGGATTGGGGCTTTCTCTCTTTTTTTCCGCTGGTTGAGAGAATATTCGTGGTTAGAATCTATCTGTAAAGCTGTATTTCATTCAGTTTCTGCTTTTTGCAATGCCGGTTTTTCTCTTTTTAGTGGCAGTTTTCTTTCTTTTAGAGGAGACATCTGGATAAACCTGACTATTATGTTGTTAATTATTTTAGGAGGAGTTGGATTCCTGGTGCTGGATGAAGTAAGAAATATTTTTTTTAGGCTCATAAAAAGGAAGAAAATCAAGGTTTCTCTTCATACAGAGTTGGTTATGATAATTACTGCAGTTCTTATTTTACTTCCCTCCCTCATTTTTCTGGCAGTTGAATGGAATCAGGCTTTAGCTGGTTTTTCCCTTAAAGATAAAGTTTTTTCATCTTTTTTCCAAATAGTCACCCCCCGTACCGCCGGCTTCAATACTCTGAATTTAAATCTTTTAAGTTTACCCATAATCTTTCTTTTAATCATGTTGATGTTTATCGGGGCTTCTCCTGGATCAACAGGCGGGGGAGTTAAAACCTGTACTATAGGCGTTATTTTTGCTTATCTGAAATCTAAAATTACGGCCAGAGAATCGGTCAATGTCTTTTACCGCACCATCCCTGTTGAACTGGTGACTAAAGCCTTTACGGTGGTAACTTTAGCTATATTAATTATTTTCCTTTCTTCCTTTTTGCTTTTCCTGACACAACCTGGATTGGCAATGAAGGAGATCTTATTTGAAGTTTTTTCTGCCTTTGGAACCGTAGGTCTTTCTTTAGGTATAACTCCAAGATTGAATGATTTTGGAAAAATTATTATTATCTTTACCATGTATATCGGTCGCATCGGCCCTTTAACCCTTTTATATGCTTTTAGTAGAGAAAAATCATACGGAAGATTTGAATATGCTGAAGAAACTGTTATGATAGGTTAAGATAAAGGAGATTTATTTTCATGAAATTTGCAGTTATTGGTCTTGGAAGTTTTGGTGCTCATGTGGCCAAAACTCTTTATGAAAAAGGGAATGAGGTAGTAGCTGTAGACAAGGATAAAGAAAAGGTAGAAGAAGTAAAAACATTTGTTTCTCATGCCGTTAATATGGATGCCACAGTTAAAGAAAATCTTCAGGCCTTAGGGGTAGGAGAGATGGATGTGGTTGTGGTCAGCTCTGGACCAGAGATGGAATCTTCTATTCTTACAGTTTTATACTTACATGAAATGGGAGTTAAAAGGATAATAGCTAAAGCTCTCACCGAAGATCATGCTAAAATTTTAGAAGCGGTTGGGGCCACAGAGGTAATTTATCCAGAGAAGGATATGGCTCTAAAGACGGCCCTTAAATTAAGTAATCCTAATATCCTGGAATATCTCCCTCTTATTTCAGGGCTTGGGATTCAAGAGATAGCCCCTCCCGAAAAATTCATGGGCAAGAGCCTTAAAGAATTGGACTTAAGAAACAAATATGGCATCCAGGTAATCGCTATTAAAGAGTTGATTCCGGAAAAAACAACTTTTATTCCGCGTGCCGATTTTGTCATCAAGGATAGTGATATATTGATCATCATGGGCGAAGAAAAGCAGTTAGCTAAAATTAATTCTATTAAATCATAAGAATTTAGATTTTAATTCTGAAGGAGTTGAATTTAGGCAATTAACCTTGTCAGAATCTCTAAAGCGACCTGCTTGGCTAAAGTGCCAAGGGCTTTGGAAGGTCCGACGCACGAGGGACAGCCTTCTTGACAAGGGCAGGCTTCAATTGTTTCTTTACAGTGTTTGAAAAGTTTTTCTTGGAGTTCAAAAAGAGAAGGGCTAAGCCCTATTCCCCCTGGATAATTGTCATAGATGAAAATATTGGGCTCAAATTTAGCCTCTCTTAGGAGTTGAGCTTCTCTTCTTCCAATTTTAGAAAGCATATCTCGGGGGGGGACAGACATACCTGTTACGTTATCTCCTATAGAGACACCAATATCATGAAGATCACACATTAGAAACAGAGGTGAGACATGATGAAGAAGATAAGCCAAGCCAAAAAGGCCATTTATTTTTTGTTCAGAACTGTAGGATAGACTTTGAAAAATAGAGGCAGGGATGCTTAGCCAGTAAGCAGTAGTATGCATCTCGTTTTGGGGGAGACTTAAATCTCCGGCGCCTAAATTTTCCATGGTGTAGAATTTGATTTTTTTAAAGCCTACTATTTGAGTAGCCACATGTACTTCTCCGTGGGCGATATGAGCTTGAGCTAATTTCTTTTGGGTAAAAATATCAAGGATTTTGATTTTAGTATAATCTATGGCCTCGGTGAAATAATTGACATCTGTCTTTTTGACATAAGCTTTTCTTTGCTGGTAATCGAGTTTTTCGACAAAATATTGTTCACCCTCGCAAATATAAATAGCTTTGGGATGAAGAGTGGTTAAGGCTGAGGAAAAATCAACCTCAGCGATGGCTTGAGGTTTTTGGGAAGTATCGATCACCACAAAATTGTCAGAGCTTATACTGCGCAGGCTTACGCCATCGGCTGGATAAGCATCTGAAGTCCAGAACCATTTATTCTGGGAGTGGTGAACTAAATTTTCTTCCTCTAAGAATTTAAGGATTTCAGTGATGTCTACCTTGCCAAATTTTTCACCATCCATAAAAGGAAGTTCAAAAGTGGCACATTCTATATGACTGATGAGAATAGAAAGATTATCGGGATTTATCAGAGCTTTTTCTGGGTTTTTGGAGAAGAAATACTGGGGATGGTTGATAATGAATTGGTCAAGGGGGGAGCTGGAGGCCACCAAAATAGCAGCCGATTTTCCTGCTTGTCGGCCAGCCCGACCGGCTCTTTGCCAGGTGCTGGAGATTGTCCCTGGATATCCGGCTAAAACAGCCACATCTAAACTACCAATATCAATTCCCAGTTCTAAAGCATTGGTCGAGACAATTCCTCTTGTCTTGCCTTCTCTTAACTCTTTTTCTATCTGCCGGCGTTTTAAAGGAAGATACCCTCCTCTATAACCGCGGATAAGCCCTTCTTGACCAACGCTGGTTTCGATATCTTCTTTAAGATAAGTTACCAGAACTTCAGTCATGAGGCGGCTTTGGGCAAAAACAATGGTCTGAAGATGGTTTTTTAAAAAAATTGAAGCTACCCAGCGTGATTCATTGATATAAGAACGCCGAATTCCTAAGAATTTGTTAACAACAGGTGGATTATAGAAAATGAAATATTTTTCTCCTTTGGGGGCTCCGCTGCGATTAACTACTGAAACTGGTTCCTCTATCATTTTTTCAGATATTTCTAAAGGATTGGCGATGGTGGCTGTAGAGAGAATAAATTGGGGTTTACTTCCGTAAAATTGAGCAATTCTCTTTAACCTTCTAAGAACATTAGCCAAATGACTGCCAAAGATACCACGGTAGTTATGAAGTTCGTCAATGACTATGAATTTTAAGTTTTCAAACAATTTTATCCATTTGGTGTGGTGAGGCAGAATACCTGTATGAAGCATATCCGGGTTGGTAAGGATGATATGTCCCCTGGTCCGGATGGCCTTTCTGGCATCTTGAGGTGTATCGCCATCGTAGGTAAAAATTCTTATTTCTTCAGGAAGAAGGGCGATGATTTCATCCAACTCTGCTCGCTGATCTTGGGAAAGAGCTTTAGTCGGGAAAAGATATAAAGCCCGGGCTGAAGGATTTTCAAGAATAGCATTAAGCACTGGCAAATTATAGCAGAGGGTTTTTCCCGAAGCAGTAGGGGTGACAACCACAATATTTTTTCGTTGACGGAGAAGCTGCCAGGAAAGGTATTGATGGTAATAAAGCTTAGAGAAGTCCTTTTCTTTAAGAGCTTTGACCAAGGCCGGATGAAGATCAGGCGGATAGTCTCTATATTCTCCTGGTTGAGGAGGGATGTGTTTAATAATACGGATTGAACCTGTTTCAGCTCCAGTTTTTTGGAGAATCTTTAAGGACTTAAGAAGGTTTTCTTCTCTATTGATCATTTACTTCAACCAATTTTTTCTTCTAGTAAGCATTTCCATTTCGGTGATGATTGAAAGTTTTCACCAGGAAATGATATGTGGCAGCGATTTCCCTCCGTACTGGCCAAGGCCCCTAACCTACCGCTATGGGTTTGGATAGTGGAAAGTTGCTGCCCCTAGATACAACTTTATTCATTATTAGCTATCACGGTTTTGGAAATGCTTCCGGTCTTATATTATTATGAGCATGGATATTGGTCAACTGAAAAAATGGTTTCATAGTAAGAATGCTTATAATGCTAATGGATGCATCCTTATTTACCTGATGCCCAATAGTTAAAGAAGTTACTAGAAATAATGTTGATGCCCATCCATCCTTGCCCAAGACCCCACCCACCGCTGTGGGCTTTGGATGGAAGGCTATCAACGTAACCTTATATGCTTGTTTTTGTGTTTACTAATAATCGCTGAAATAATGATCTTTTCGATGTTAATTAAGGGTTCGTGACTTTGGCCAAGAATGTGCTAAAATCATATTATGTTAAAAGAGATAATTATTAAGAAAGCTTCTCAACACAATCTGAAAAATCTTGATCTCAGCCTGCCCCGAAATAAATTCATTGTCATTACTGGCCCTAGTGGCTCTGGCAAATCATCGTTAGCTTTTGACACCTTATTCGCTGAAGGACAGAGAAGGTATATTGAATGCCTTTCTACCTACGCTCGTCAGTACATTGAACAGTTGGAAAAGCCTGAAGTGGAAGCTATTGAAGGTCTCTCTCCTTCTATTTCTATCGAGCAAAAGACGATTTCATCAAATCCTCGTTCTACTGTGGGAACTGCAACTGAAATCTATGATTTATTGCGGCTTCTTTTTGCCAAGGTAGGGGTGCCTCATTGCCCTCGCTGTGGTCGCCAGGTGAGATCTCAAACTGAAGAAGAAATAGTGAGAAGGGTGGGCCAAACTTATCCTGGCAAGAAAGTAAAGATACTAGCCCCCGTAGTTAAAGGCCGCAAAGGAGAATATCATGCTCTCTTTGAGAGATTGGGCAAAAGAGGCTTTGTCCGTTTTCGAGTAGATGGCCGAATAAGGGAAATAGAGGAAAGCCTCTCTTTAGAAAGAACAAAAAAGCATGACATAGATGTCCTAATTGATGAGATAAAAATAACTTCAGGTTCAGGGAAAAGACTCAAAGAAGCAGTCGACTTATCTTTGGAGATGGGCAAGGGGGACTTAGTGATTATTGATGAAAAAGAGAGGGATTATTATTTTTCTTTAAACCTCCTTTGCCCTTACTGTGAACTTAGCCTGCCAGAGTTAGAGCCGAGGAGTTTTTCCTTTAACAGCCCTTATGGAGCTTGTCCTCACTGCCATGGTTTAGGCTATGAGACTGTTTTAAATAAATGGGGGGAAATTGAACTTACCAATGAAGTTTGTTCTTACTGTGGGGGAAGCCGCTTAAGAAAGGAAAGCTTGGCTGTTACAATAGGGAACAAAAATATTTATGATTTCTGCCTGCTGCCAATCAGCGACCTATTAACTGAGCTGCGTTCTTTAAAGTTCAGTTCCAGTCAAGAACTTATCGTCTCTAGAATATTAAAAGAAATTAATTCTCGGCTTAAAATTATGGTAGAGCTGGGAGTGTCTTACCTGCAGTTGAGCAGGACAACCGCCTCTCTTTCTGGAGGGGAGGCCCGTCGTGTTCGGCTGGCTGCTCAAGTTGGAGCTCGCCTAAGAGGGATACTTTATGTTTTAGATGAGCCGACTATTGGGCTCCACCAGCGAGATAATGGAAAGCTAATTTCTTTACTTAGAAGTATAAGGGATGAAGGGAATTCTATTATTGTTGTTGAACATGACGAACAGACTATACGCTCTGCTGATTATATTCTTGATCTGGGCCCTGGAGCTGGAGAGGGAGGAGGCTATAAAGTAGCTGAAGGTAATCTAAAAGGGCTGCTGCAATCATCCTCTTCCCTTACTTCTCAATATCTAAAAGGAGAAAAATATATCCCCATACCTTTTCCTCGAAAAAAGCCAAAAGACTGGTTGATTGTCAAAGGAGCTCAAGAACACAACTTAAAAAATATTGATGTTCGTATTCCTTTGGGAGTAATGACAGCAGTGACGGGGGTCTCTGGTTCAGGAAAAAGCACATTGATTTATGATATCGTCTACCGGAGCTTAGCCAATTTATTTTATAAAGCCAAACAAAGACCGGGAAGGCATAAAAAAATTTTAGGCTTAGATAAAATTAATAAGGTAGTTGCTGTCGACCAAAAACCTATAGGACGGACTCCCCGTTCCAATCCGGCTACTTACACTGGCTTATTTACCTCCTTACGCCAGCTTTTTGCTCTGACTCCAGAGGCAAGATTAAGGGGCTACTCTCCCAGCCGCTTTAGCTTTAACTTGCCCGGCGGTCGCTGTGAAGAATGTCAAGGAGCTGGAGCCAAAAAAATTGAAATGCATTTTTTACCTGATGTCTACGTTACCTGTGACCGCTGCCAGGGCAAGCGCTATAATAAAGAAACTTTAGCAGTTGAGTACAAAGGAAATAATATTGCTGATTATCTGGCCATGACAGTTGATGAAGCTTTTGAATATTTAAAAGCTCATCCAGTCTTGAAAAGGAAGCTGGGGTTATTAAAGAAGGTAGGCTTAGGTTATATAAGATTGGGTCAGCCAGCCCCTACCTTATCAGGTGGGGAAGCCCAAAGGATTAAATTGACCAAGGAGATCAGTCGAAAAGACACTGGCCAGACTTTGTATCTCCTTGATGAGCCTACTACTGGTCTTCACTTTGATGATGTTCGTCAACTCCTTGATGTCCTTGGTCAGCTGGTAAAATTGGGCAATACGGTCATCATTATTGAACATAATCTTGAAGTTATTAAATATTCAGATTATATTATTGATCTCGGCCCAGAAGGAGGGGATAAAGGAGGCTGGATAGTGGCCCAAGGTACTCCGGAAGAAGTAGCTGCAAATAAGAAATCTTATACCGGTCAATTTCTGAAGAAAATCTTAGGCCGGAGCAAAAAAATAACTGAAACTCAGGCTTCATCTCACCCGGATTAAATAATGGCTTTTAAAGACATATTAGGTAACGAACGCCAAAAGAAGATTTTAAGAAGAGCTCTCCAAAAAGGGAGACTACCCAATTCTATGCTTTTTTGTGGTCAGGAAGGAATAGGCAAAAAAAGCATAGCTCTTGTTTTGGCCAAAGCCCTGAACTGTATCTCTAAAAAAGATGATGCTTGTGAGACCTGTTCAGCGTGCCGAGCTATTAATAAAAACAATTTTCCTGATGTAATGGTTATATCTCCTGAGGGAAACATAATTAAAATTGGCCAGATGAGGATCTTAAAGCAAACAGCTTATTTAAGGCCTATGGTCGGTAAAAAGAGGGTTTTTATCGTAACCGAGGCTGAGAAAATGAATGAAGAAGCTTCTAATTCTCTTTTGAAGATTTTGGAAGAGCCTCCTCTTTTTTCCCATATTATTTTAATAACTACTAATCCAGAAATGATAAGAGCTACCATCAAATCGAGATGTCAAATTTTAAATTTCCAGCCCATTCTAAGAGAAGAAATAGAAAAAATACTCTTAAAGAAGGGTTTTTCAGCTAAAAGAGCCAAGGTTATTTCTCTCCTGGTCAAAGGCAATTTAAAAAAAGCTTTGCACCTAGATTGGGAAAAAATCCAGAGTAGAAGGGAAGAGGCATGGCAGTTTTTTGTATCTTTTGTAATGAAGAAAAATGTAGCTTCTTATTTAAATCAATATTCAGCTAGGCAGGGATTGACCAGAGATGAGTTAGAACAAAATTTGGAAATACTATCTTCTTTTTGTCGAGATTTGGTTCTACTCCAACAGGGAAGTAATCCCCACCTCTTAATGAACCCTGATTACGCCCAGAAAATGATTCAATTAAAAGACTTTATTTCTTGGCAAAAGTCGGTAGACTGCCTTCAAATAATGGATTATAATCTCTATGCCTTGCAGAAGAATTTGAATATTAATTTGTTAATTAGTTCTTTATTTTCGAATTTAATGGAGTAAATTGATGGCCGAAATTGTCCGTGTCCTTTCCGAGAGGACAGGTAAAATATTCCGAGCGAAAAAAGGGAAAGAAGAGCTTGGAAGAGGTGATTTTTGCCTGGTTGAATCTGAATTGGGAGGTGATTTGGCGTTAGTAGTTGATGATTCGAGTAAAATCTGCGATTATCGTAAATCAGGTAAGGGAACAATAAAAATAATCCGTAAAGCTACTGAGGATGATAAAAAAAAATTCCAGTGGCTGAAAGAGAAGGAAAAGAAAGCCTTTGAGTTTTGTTTGAAGAGAATTAAAGCCCGAAAGTTACCGATGAAGTTAGTCATGGTCCGCTATTTTTTCAATGAAAAAAAGGGCATTTTTTACTATACGGCTGATGGCCGGATAGATTTTAGACAGCTGGTTAGAGATCTTGCTAAGGAATTGAAGATGAGAATCGAGATGAGACAAATTGGGGTCCGTGATGAAGCCAAGATGATTGGTGGTTTGGGTGTTTGCGGCCGCCCTCTGTGCTGTTTTAGTTTTATTAAAAATTTTGAACCAGTCACTATTCAAAAGGCAAAAAGGCAGCAAATTGTAATAAACCCTACCAAGATTTCTGGTTTGTGTGGAAGGCTAATGTGTTGTCTGGCTTTTGAAAAAGAAACAAAAGGAAGGATGTATACTGAAGAAGAAAGAGTGGAAGAAGATTAAGAAAAAATAGCTGCTTTTTTCTTTATTTTGTTGAAGTAATTTTAAATTGAACCCGACTGGAAACAGCTATCAGGCCTCCCTCAGGAGAGAAGGCTTTAACCTGCCAAGAGTATTTCTGATCAGAGGTCATTAATTTTTTGACTTCATCAGGAAGAGTGATTGAATTCTGTTTAGTGGTGGCGGTCCAGAGAAGCTTATCATTGTAGATGTAGATTTTATATTCAACATCTTTACCCAGATTTTTCCATTTAAATTCAGAAGGAACGTTTTTTATATCAATGACAGGGGAAATAAGGGTTATTGATTGTCCTCTAACCAAGTCTTCGTTGATAAAGAATTGAGGAGAGGAACTTTTCATGATGGGAATAACTGCTAAGACAACGACCAGGATAAGAGCGGCTGAAACAGCAGCCAAGGCCCATTGACGAGGAGTGAGAAAGGAAATAAGGGGTTCATACCAGGGAGATCTTTTGGTTTCCTCAGTGAGGAACTCATTTTGGAATATTTCATACCCTTTATTTTTGATGACAGCCAGAAGCTCTTCTCTTTCAGTCATTTTCTGAAAACAGGAGGAGCAGTTAAAATAGTGCTCTTCAAATTTTTTTGTATCAGCTTCAGAAAGTTTGTTTCTTAAGTAATCATCAATTAAGTCTTCATACTCACATTTTTTCATCGTCTTTCCCTTTTATTTGACTTCAACCATTTAGTCGTCTCAGCCGATAAAAAACGGAAAAAATTCATTTTTTTAATATTTTTCTGAGGAGCTTTTGGGAATAATTTACTCGTTCGCTGACTCGCCGGGGTGATATACCCAGCTTCTGAGCTACCTCCTCTCTGGTCATGTCCCTATAATAATATAAGTATAAAATTTCTCTATATTTGGGCTTTAGCTTTTTTATAGCCCTAGCTATTAATTCTGCTCTTTCTTTGTTTTCGATTTGTTCATAGGGAGCTGGTAGGGGGCTGGGTTCAGGCATATGCCTTAATACTTTGCTTTTGCGGCGGATATAATCTACAATCCTGCGGCTAGTGATAATGTAAATGAAAGTTCCAATCGATGATTCTCCTCTAAATTCTCCCTTTTTAATCTTTTCCAAAACATTAAGGATGATTTCATTGACCACATCTTCCCAATCAGGATTAGAGTGGCCTAAAGATCTTTTTACTCTAAAACCGATGATAGGTCTGTATTTAGAAATAATTTGCTCAAGATTAACTTCTTTATTCTTGTTTTTCACTTCGTCCATTATATAAGCAGAAACCAATGTTGACAAGTTGGAAATAAAAGGCAGAGTCTATTTTTCAATTTTTGCCGGGAATCTTCGACTAAATTTTCTGCTCCATGAGGAGGAAAAACTTATGGAAAAACATTTTGGCAAACTACAAGCTAAAGAAAGAAAAATAACTAACGAGAGAGATTTTTATTTTTTGATTGAGAAAAAATTAAAGGATGATGGCTATCAATTGTTGGATACTCTCAAAAGGATTACTGAGAATAGAGAATTTACCGGCTCCTGCTGTATTGGATAGATTGTCGCTGAATAGAATTTCTTTCAGAAACTCAAAAAGAAGTTTCAATTTTTTTAGAGTCGAAGCGACTAAAGCTATGAAAATTATAAAGGCAGAGTTTCAAGATGAAAGAATTTGAGATGAAAACAAAAGCCCACAGCAAAAATGTTGTTCAAAGAGAAGAATTTCTTATCTTGGAAGATGAGAAAGGCCAAAAAACCTCTTTTTTCCCTTATCTGCTTAATTATTATACTGAGCCTTTTTTTAGTTCTTATCAGCTCGCTGCCAATGATATTGAAAGATTATTCCCGTCTACTTTTCTGGCCTTAGATTTAGTCAAAAATCTAGAAGAATATCCCCTTTGGCCGGATCAAATAAACAAAATAAGAAAAGTAAGCTCTGCCAAAAAAATGCTAAGAGATTTGAGCCAGCATTATGAGAATATATTTAAAGAACATGATCGTCATTTAAAAGAAAATACGCCCGAAAGACAGGGCTTTCTAAATTCCAACTTTCTCTATTTAATAGCCGCCACCGATGGCAATGAAGATACAGTTGGCCACTCCCAGCTTGTGGCCAGCTATACTTTGATGCTGACCAAAGCTATGGGCATCAATGATAAAGACTATTTAGTTAACATTGAAAGAGGTGCTTTGCTCCATGATATTGGCAAAATAGGCATTCCTGAATCTATCTTGAGGAAGCCCGGAGCCTTGACCTCTGTTGAAAGAGAAATTATCAAGGATCATCCGCTGATTGGCTATGAACTTATTGAGGAGTTTGAATTCTTAAAAAAACCTGCTCAGGTAGTTCTTTATCATCATGAAAGTTATGATGGACTTGGTTATCCCTACGGATTAGCTGCAGATGATATTCCTTTGGAAGCCAGGATTTTTGCTCTGGCTGATACTTTGGATGCCATTACTTCTGATAGGCCGTATCGGGAAGCTAAAAGCTTCGAAGAAGCCTTCAAGGAGATTGAAAAAGGACGGGGCAGCCAATTTGATCCATCTGTTGTTGATGCCTTTTTTTCCATTCCCAAAGAAAAATGGGAAAGAATTAAGCAAGAAACAGAGGAATCTTTCCGATTCTATACAGTTCATTAAATTTATACTCGTTCTTCTTTCAAAGTTAAATAATCTGAATTATTCATAAAATTCGCCGATCCTTTATTTATTTTCATTGATATTTGCTTTATATCGTGATTTTTGCTAAGCCCATTGAGATTAGTTAGCCTGAATTATTCATAAAAACTGCCGAACCTTAAAGTAGCTGTTGAGCGTTTTTTACCAGTCTGAGGGGAGTCAGCGCTTTAGAAAAAAATATTCTAAATATTGGATATTATAAATTTTGGGCATAATGGCCACAAATATACTTAGAGAATTTTCAGTCGTCGCTTCTTTTATCTTTATTGAGAGCCTCAGCCAGAAGTTCAGCCGTGTGATAAATCTTAATAGGGCTGTTTGCTTCATGTAATCCTGTTCTTAGTTGAAAGAGACAACCAGGACAGTCGGTTGCTATAAAAGAAGGATTATATTTAATAATTTTATCTTTCTTCTTTTGCCAAAGTCGAGCTGAAATCTCTGGCTGTTTCCAAGAAAAGACACCGCTGAAGCCGCAGCAAGTCAAAGGTTCTTCCTCCACTTGGGGGAAAAAACCGATAGCTTTAAGGACTTTAAGAGGTTCTTCTTTTAGGTGAAGGGAATTGATGTAATGACAGGGATAATGATAAAAAAGATTTGAGTTAGGTTTGAGAGCTTTAGCTTTTGTTTGGAGTAAATGTGCTTTTTGGCAGACAAATTGGCTAAAATCAAAAGTTTTTTCTGCCCATGAGGAAAATTCAGGATAGAGTTGGGGATAGATTTTAGTTAACATTGAATTACCAGTAGGACAAACAGTGATAATATAGGCAGGATTTTCTTTTTGCCAAGATTCGATGTTTATCCGGGCTAACCTCTTAGTAGCTTTAATATCTCCTAAATGAAAACTAGGGGCACCACAGCAGCTTTGCTCAGGGGGAGAAATAACCCTATAACCAAAATGAGACAGGCTGCGCCTTACACTTTCTCTTATTTCAGGGAAGAAAAACCTGGTTAGACAGCCTTCAAAAAGGTAGATTTTTTCACCTTGTTGATTTTTCGAAAGACGATGGTTTTTAAGTTTCAAAGCTGGCATAAGTTTGTGAGAGCTCAGGGGAAAAGGCAGATTTTTCAAGTAACCATTCTCCTCCCATGGCTTTTGCATAAAATAAAAAAGCCTAGTTAATACTTTAGACAATTCTTTCCGACTGAAAAAGGAAGATAAGGATTTTTCAATCATATTTGGTCCTTTTGAACTTTTGAGTTTGAGAATTAATTGGCTGGTAGGAATGGAAACAGGACAGAATTCCTCACATTTTCTACAGTCCGAACAGAAATCGAAAAGCCGCCTGGCCTCCTGGGGGGATTTAGTGATTGCTGTCAGCAAAACTCCTATTCCCCCAGGGTAAACTGGGCCTCCAAAAATATGGCCTCCAACAGCCTGAAAAACAGGACAGATTAACATGCAGCCTCCGCATTTCAGGCAGGAAAGAATTTGTTGTAAATCTTTGTCCTGGTTGATTTTAAGGCGTCCGTTATCGAGGATGATGATATGAACTTCCTGAGGGCCATGAGCTCCAATAATTAATTCTTTTTCAATATCCGTGGTTCGGCTGGGACCGGTTATGAAGGAAACATATGAGGTTAATTTCAGACCAGAGGAGGCAACTGTTAGAGCTTTTATCAGAGAAGCTGCCTGCTCTAAAGTTTCGACAAATTTTTCGACGGTGATAAGAGCAATATGAACAGGAGGAAGGGAAGTTACCAACCGAGCATTACCTTCATTACTGATAATGACCAAGGTGCCGGATTCCGCCACCGCCAGATTAGCCCCAGAAATACCAACGTCTGCCTCTATAAAAAACTTCCTCATTTCTTGGCGAACAGCTTTAACTATCAGCTGGGGATCAGCTGGAATTTTCTGGTGGAGATGGTGACTAAGAAGGGAAGCTATTTCTTCTTTTCTCTTATGAATGGCAGGAGCGGTGAGATGAGATGGTCGATCGCCAGCTAGTTGAATAATCCATTCTCCCAAATCTGTCTCCACCACTTGAAAACCTTTTTGTTGAAGGTAGCCACGTAGGTTTATTTCTTCAGTAACCATAGATTTTGATTTGACAATAAGCTTAGCATTTTTCTGAAGAAGGATCTTTTCTATGAGAGAAAGAGCCTGGGAGCCAGTCGAGACCTGGTAAACTTTGGCTCCAGATTGCTGGGCTTGGTGGCTAAATTGTTGGATGAGTTGGGGAAGTTTTCGAAGGCATTCCTTTTTTATAGCTTTGGCTCTTTTTTTATATTCTGACCAATTTATTTCTTTAGTAGTGGCCACAAATTTTTGGAAATGATGGGAGGAGGCATTAGCCAGTGCTTGCTGGAGCGATTGGTTTTGAAGGGCTTTTTTTATTTTTTTCTTTTGCCTTAGCCAAGAAAACACTTACCTCTCTCTTTCCATTTTCTCTAAGTATGATTTAGGATCTACTATTATTTCTCGGGCTTTACTTCCTTCTGACGGGCCTACAATTCCTTCCTGTTCCATTTGGTCAATTATCCTGGATGCTCGGGCATATCCTAATTTTAGTTTGCGTTGGAGATAGGAAGCTGAAGCTTGGCCAGTAACAAGGACTAATTCTACTGCTCTCTCAAAAAGCTCGTCTTTTTCGCCAAATTCTTCGGGAACATGGCCAGAAGGCTTCCTTAGAACCTTAACAATTTTCTCATCATAAGATGGCCTACCCTGTTGCTTGACAAAAGCAACAAGGCGGTTGATTTCAGCTAAAGATATATAAGAGCAATGAAGCCTGATGAGCCGAGGATAATTGGGGGGCATAAACAGCATGTCACCCAGTCCCAGCAATTTTTCGGCCCCAGCTGTATCAATTATAATGCGAGAGTCGACTTTAGAAGGGACTCTGAAAGCGATCCGGCTTGAAAAATTATTTTTAATAGTTCCGGTAATAACATCTATCGAAGGACGTTGGGTGGCCATGACTAAGTGAATGCCTACAGCTCGAGCCAATTGAGCCAAGCGGGCTATACAGTATTCAACCTCTTGGGCTCCAATCATCATTAATTCCGCCAACTCATCAATAATTATTACCAGGTAGGAAAGGGGCTTTAATTTCTCCTTTTCTTCTGGGCTTAGCATTGATTTTTTTTCTTTGAGTATTTTTTTGACCTGACGATTATATTGTTCGATATTTCTTACCCGCAGGGAACTTAGTCTTTGGTAGCGTTCCTCCATCTTTTTTATGGTGTCAAGCAAAATAGTTCCTGCTTTTTTAGGATCTCGAATGACAGGGCTTAAGAGATGAGGTGTGCCATCATAAACTGAAAATTCCAGCCTTTTGGGATCAATTAGAATGAGTTTTACTTCTTCTGGAGTGGCTTTATAGAGAATACTGGTGATAAGAGCATTGAGGGCTACGCTTTTTCCCGTACCCGTCGCTCCAGCGATCAAGAGGTGAGGCATAATGGAAAGATCAGTGATATAGATTTCACCGTGAATGGTTTTACCCAAAGCAAAGGTTAGTTTAGAGGGTGAGCTTAAGAATTTTTCTGATTGGAGGATATCTCTTATCTTGATAATTTCTCTTTTATTATTAGGAACTTCAACTCCAAGGGTGGATTTGCCGGGAATCCTTTGTACCCTGACGGATTCAGCCCCTAAAGCTAAAGAGAGATCCTCGGAAAGATTGGCTACTTGACTGACTTTTATTCCAGGATAAGGATAGAACTCATAAGTAGTAATTACCGGACCAGGATGGTATTCTCTGACTTCCCCTTCTACTCTGAATTCTCTCAATTTCTCTTCTATCCTCTGTTTTTTTTCATAAAGTTCTTTCTTGTCAATTTTTTCCACTGCTTTCCCAGGATCTAGGAGACTAAAAGGAGGGAAATTGTAGCCTCCCTTTTTGGCCATTTCAGGAAAAAGCAATTTCTCTTGGCTGGGCGGGGAGGGAGGTGCTATAGAGGATGGTCTTGGTTTGATTTCAGCATGGGGTTTTTTGTCAAATTTCTTTTTTTCTATTTTTCTGTCTTTTTCTAGACCGAGAGAAGAAGAGTACTTTTCGATTACCCTCTTTCTCATTTTTTCTTTCTTTTTTATTCTTTGGTAGCGAGTTATTTTGATTCTTATTTCTTTGAAAACAAATCGGAACAATCGAGCTAGAAACTGCATAATTCTTGCGGCTGATATTTGAGTAAAAATAAGAAAAAAGAGAATGAGGCAGGCAATGAGGACGAGCAATGTTCCAGTGGTGTTGAAATAACGTTTCAAAAAGGAAGAAAGAATGCTTCCCATAATTCCCCCTGCTTGAATTTCAGTTCCCTTCCAAGAAAACTTTTCGAAGACCATGAAAAGAAAAGCACTGGAGGTAAGAATAAAAAAGGTTGACATCGAGGTTTTAAGGAGTAAACGGTGGGTTGGAAATAAACCGCTGAAGCCGATAAAGAAGAGTCCAAGGGGAATAAGAAAAGATGCCAAGCCGAGAAATTGGAATAAAGCTTCTGAAAGAAAAGCCCCGGCCTTGCCCGCATAGTTATGGATTTTTTGCTGGGGAGGGGTGACATTGGCCCAAGAAGGATCTTGGGGGTTATAACTAACCAAGCTGAGGAGTGTAAAGACCGCTAGAAATAGAAGGAGCACAGCTAGAAGCTCAGTGCTTCTAAATTTTTTCTTAGGGGGAGATTTAGGACGGGAGGTAGCCAATGATTTTCTTTTCTTCTTTTTCATCGAAAAAATTATAACATATTTGTTTTTTTTACTATAGACTTTAGAGGCATGTAAAAGTATCCCCAAAACCGTGAGGAGTAAGATTCATCACAAAGAAATGAGATTTGGCAGCGATTTCCCTCCATCCTCACCAAGACCCCCCCACCCAACCTATGGGCTCGGATGGAGGAAAATCGCTGCCTATAAGTATGGCCTTATTCATTATTAGTTATCACGGTTCTGGAGATGCTTCTGAGGTATGTCGAGGTATTTTTGTAGTTGTGCAGAGATGACCATACCATTATAATAATTCTACCTCTCCCAGCCTTTTTAGGGAGGGTTAGGAGTAATTTCTAAAGATTGGAAAAAGTTAAAAAGCTCAACAAATTGGCCAATAGTTAGCTCTTCCGCTCGAAGGTTATGTTTAAGGCTTAGTTTTTGATAACAATCTTCTATAATTTGGGGGGAGTACCTTAAGAACTTTAAGTTATTAGCCAGAAGTTTTCTCCGGTGCCGAAAGGCAACCTTCAGAAATTTTAAAAAGCCAGTTTCATCTTCAAGTAAATAAAGGGGAGAATCTCTTTTCTTCAAAGAGATGAGAGCGGAGTCCACTTGGGGAGGAGGGTAAAAAACTTTTGGAGAGAGGAAAAAATGAATTTTCACTTCGAAATATATTTGAAAGATAATGGAGAGAGGAGCATATTGTTTGCAGCCAGGTTGGGCTGTTATTCTCTCAGCCACTTCCTTTTGCATAAGGAAAACACATTCCTGCCATGAGTCTCTAGCTTCTAACACCTTAAAAAGCAGAGGGGTGGAGATTGAATAAGGAAGGTTTCCAACTATCTTTATGTTAATTTTTGAGTTTTTCTCTTTTTCGATTAGCTCCTTGAAGTCGATCTTTAAAACGTCTTCGCCTAGAATTACCAAATTTGACTGGTGATGGCTGGAAAGAAAAGGGATAAAACTTCTATCTTTTTCAATGGCAATTATTTTGCCGGCCTTTTTGGCTAGAGGGAAAGTGAGAGCCCCCCGGCCAGCTCCTATTTCAATTATTAGGTCATCACCCTGGGGAGATATGGAGCTTATTATTTTTTTGACTGCCCTTGCATTTTTCAAGAAATGCTGACCCATTCTTTTGGTTTTGCTTTGTTTCACGTCTGACTTTCTTTTTTTAGGGTAGCAGTCATAATAATTAACTGTTGGCCTTTGGGCAGCTGGAAAAACCATAGATCTTTTTAAACTTAAAGACCATCAATAATGTCTGGATAAGAATAAACAAGTTTAATTTAGATTTTCCTTTCTTTCTTTGAATGAAAGTTATAGGAACTTCTTTTATTTTTAGCCCGCAGAAATAGGCTTTATATAAGATTTCTATAACCAGAGAGGGGCCTTTTGACTTCAACCACGCTAACTCTAATTTTTCAAGGGCCTGGCGGCGAAAACATCTGTAACCTGAGGATATATCGTGGACTTCGATCCCCAGCCAGTGGCGAACAAAATTTCTGGCTAAAAAAGTTATTGATTTTCGGAGGTAGGAACGGTCAAGGTCCTTTCCTCCTGCAATAAAGCGGGAGCCAATAACTACATCATTTTCTTGGGCTTGAGAGAGTAAATTGGGCAGATATTGAGGTTGATGAGAAAAATCTCCGTCCATTTCGACTATAAAATCTGGTTTCCATTCTATGGCTTTTTGGAAGCCAAGCAGACCGGCTGTTCCCCTTCCTCGCTTACCTTTTCTGATGAGTATCTGGATTCTGGAATCTTGGTCAGCCAGATTCTGAACTAGCTGGGCTGTTCCATCTGGAGAATTGTCATCAACTACTATAATTCTTAAATCAAAATCATTTAAAATTGGCAAAATTTGACGGAGAAGAGGGCAGATATTATCTTTTTCATTGTAAGTAGGAATGATGACAACCACTTTTTTTTTGGATTTGTTCATCATGAGATCAGAGAAGATCTTTGATTTTTTCCATTACTAATTCTGGAGTTATAGCCTTCATACACTGCCTATCAGGACAGGTTGATAAGTAGCAAGGCGAACAAGGTACTCCCTTAAATATTTTGATTCCTCGCCCATAAAGATCAATCTCTTGGGGAGCAGTGGGGCCAAAGAGAGCAATGACTTTTTTGTTGAGCGCAATAGCCAAGTGCATGGCTAGGGTATCACTGCTGACGACTATATCCATCATAGCTATAAAAGCGGCAAATTCACGTAGGGCATTATCATAGCCAGTATTATAAACTTTGGTAGCAGATTTTCGAGCAAGATAATCGTTAATCTTTTTTTCTGTCTGACCTCCGAGGAGAAATACATTAGCTTTTAAATCTGTGTTTAGATAATGAATGAGTTTTAGGAAATTTTCTCGAGGCCATTGCTTGGTTTTAAATCTATTTCCTGATCCAGTATTAAGGCCCACAGCCAGCTTTTTTCTGGAGATTTTATGTTTTCGGAAAAAATCTTCTGCTTTTTTCTTATCTTCTTCTCTTAAATAGAATTGATAGGCATCCCTTTGATAATCAAGTTCAGCCATCTCGTAAATAATCTGTTGGTATGTTTTTTTGTTCTGCCGAAATTTTAAGTTGTCATCTACACCTAAACGGTAAGCATATTCAGAGGCCTTATTAAAGATCATTAAGTTGCCAAATTTATTTAAACCGAAGCCAAATTTTTGAGAAGCCTTGATTAAGCTAGCTATTGAGGTTGAAGAAGGTTCCTTATCAAGACAGATGAGAATGTCAAATTCTTCGATGAAAAGGAGAATTAAATCATTTAAACTAAAAGTAATAATTTTATCAATTGACGGATTATTAGCCAAAAGTTCTTTACTTTCTTCAGCTACCAGCCAACTTATATGACTTTGTGGATATTTCCGCTTTAAGCCAGATAATAAGGAAGTTGTCCTCAAAACGTCACCTTGAGCAGTGCATTTAATGATTAAAATCCGGGTAGGGAAAGGTTGATAATGAGGACAGTTAGTGCACGGAATTTTAAACTTACAGGGCTTTTCTCCTCTAAAATAAAGGCAGTCATCTTTAATCATTGAGATTAGTTGTCAAGCGATCTCATCTATTTTTTATTTTTTTCTGATTCTTTGATCACTACTGAACAGGCCATATCACCGACGATGTTGGTTGTTGTCCGACACATATCAAGAAAACGGTCAACTCCCAGAATCAAGGCTATTCCTTCCAGAGGAATGCCAATCTGTTTGAGAACCATGGCCAAAGTGATGATACCTGCTGCCGGGACGCCAGCTGCCCCGACTGAAGCCAATGTAGCCATGAGAACGATGGTGATCTGATCCATGAAATGAAGAGGGATGCCATATATTTGAGCGATAAAGACGGCAGCCACGCCTTGATAAAGAGCTGTCCCATCCATGTTGATAGTTGCCCCTAGAGGAATAACAAAACTTGAGTATTCTCTAGAAACACCTATATGTTCCACGCAATCCATACTAACTGGCAGGGCAGCGTTAGAGCTGGAAGTGCTAAAGGCAATAATCATAGCCTCTTTAACAGCCTGGAAGAAACGGAGAGGGTTCGTTTTCCCTAAAAGACTCAGGGTAAAGCTGTTCATAGCCACGGTGTAAATAATAAGGCCGCCGATGACTACTAAAGAGTATTTGAGAAGGGTGATCAGAATGTGAACGCCGTATTGGCCAATGACGGCCGCAATTAAGGCTAAGACACCATAAGGAGCCAGCTTCATGGCTACGCGGACCACCTGGATAATGGCCTCATTGAGGCCATCTAATATGTTTATCAGAACCTCTGCTTTTTTTTTATTTATTACCGTTAAAATTATGCCGAAGAGGAGTGCCAGAAAAATAACTTGGAGCATATTACCTTCTACTAAGGATTTTACAGGATTTGTAGGCACTATGTTGACTAATACTTCTACAGCTGAAGGCTTTTTTTTCATCTGCTGGAGGCCAACTTTGGCTTTAGATTGATAATTTTTATAGAGTTCTGTTCTGACTTGTTCATTGAGGCCAAGGCCAGGTTTTACAATGTTAGCTAAGACTAAACCTACTGAAATGGCCACCATAGTTGTCAAGAAAAAATAGACAATAGTCTTGAATCCTATCCGACCTAATTTTCTGAGGTCACCTAAGCTGGCTGTTCCCAGCATAAGAGAAACCAAAACTAAAGGAACCACAATCATAGTAATCAGGCGGAGGAAGATAGTACCTACGGGTTCGATAAGGCGAGCCTTTTCTCCAAAGATAAGACCAACCACCACGCCTAAAATAAGTCCAATAAAAATCTGAGTATGGAGCTTTATTTTAATTTTTTTCATTTATTAAGTAATTTTTTTATTATCCTTAATCTTGGAAAAATATAATATCTAGTTGATGTCTTTAAGTCAATTTATATAAAACTACCGTAAGATAACCTCAAGTGCAAAAAAATGACCACAGCAAATCGTTAGGACGCTTCCATTTGGCGAGTTCAATTTGACAAATAACAAGCTATATTTTAGAATCTGTAAACCCTATCATGCCTGAAAAAAAGATGTTGATTGCAGATTACGATCTCCAAAGCCTGGAAAATATGGCTAAGCTATTCGAGGCTCAGGAGTTCAAAATAATTAAAGCTACTGATGGTCATCAAGCATACCAGAAGTTTAAAGAAGAAAAGCCAGATATAGTTATTTTGGAAGCAATGTTACCCAAACTCCATGGTTTTGACCTCACCTTGAAAATTTTCCAGGAGACTAAAGGCCAGGTGCCAGTGATCATAGTTACTGGAGTCTATAAGGGACCTCAGTATAAAAATGAAGCCTTGCGTTCCTTTGGAGCTTCTGATTACTTTGAGAAGCCAGTTGATGAGGATAAATTAGTAGGAGCTGTCCTCAATTTACTGTCAGAGGATGAGGATATTGACGAAGAGCTGCCTTCACCCCAATCAGTTATAGAGACCGTAGCTAAAATGACTAAAAAGAGTTCATCGCCGTTAAAAAGAGAAGTATCTTCTTTAAAGAAAAATTAGAAAAAGATATTTCTAAGATAATAAAAAAACCGGTCACCAGCTGGCCAATAGTAAGGTATAAGGTGATTAATGGCTACTTTGTGGACGCGATGTAATAACTGTCGGCGGATTCTATATAAGCAAGATATCATCGATAACTATCATGTATGCCCAGTTTGTAATTTTCATTTCCGATTATCGGCCAGAGAACGCCTCGACTTACTTTTTGATGATCATGACTATCAGCTTCTTGACCAAAATCTTTTGCCTCTTGACCCTTTAAGATTCCGAGATTCGACTAGTTATTCTCAAAGGCTGGAAGATTATAAAAAAAAGACATCACTTCCTGATGCTGTTATTACTGGGCAGGGCCGAATGGGAGGAGTTGAAGTTATAATTTCAGCTATGGAGTTTGCTTTTATGGGTGGTAGCATGGGTTCAGTGGTGGGAGAAAAGATTACCCGAGCAGCTGAAAGGGCTTTAAAAGAGAAGTTGCCACTTATTGTAGTCTCCTGTTCAGGAGGAGCCAGGATGCAGGAAGGTGCCCTGTCCTTAATGCAATTGATGAAAACCAGCTCCGTCTTGGGGTGTTTTGACCAAGCCCGGCTCCCTTATATTTCTGTTTTAACTGACCCAACTACTGGAGGAGTAACAGCTAGCTTTGCTATGTTGGGAGATATAAATATTGCTGAGCCTCAAGCTCTTATTGGTTTTGCTGGACCTCGGGTTATTGAACAAACCATAAAAGAAAAACTCCCTAAAGGTTTTCAACGAGCTGAGTTTTTACTTGAGCATGGCTGGCTGGATGATGTAGTTGATAGAAAAAATTTAAAAGCCTATCTTGTTCGGGCCCTCCGCCTCTTCCTTAATAAGCCTCAATGAATTATAAGGAATGCCTCTTATATTTAGAGCATATCCAAAACCTGGGCATCAAATTTGGCCTGGATAATGTTAGAACAATTCTTGAGGCTTTTGACAATCCTCACCACCTCTATCCTTCTATTTTGGTAGGAGGAACTAATGGCAAAGGCTCAGTCTGTGCTATGCTTACTCAAGTCCTGGGCCTTCATGGTTTTAGAGTTGGACTATTCACCTCACCTCATCTTGTTAAAGTAGAAGAGAGAATAAGGATAGGCTCTCATTTAATATCTATTCCCCATTTTTGTCAAACTTTCAGTTTGCTTAAGGCTAAAATAGAGGATTTAGTAAATAAGCATAAATTGCTATCGCCTCCCACTTATTTTGAATTATTGACATGTTTGGCCCTTCTTTATTTTGCTCAGCAAAATGTAGATATTGCTGTCTTAGAAGTTGGCATGGGAGGAAAGTACGATGCTACCAATGTGGTTAATCCTTTGCTCTCGGTTATTACCACCATTTCAGCTGAACATCAAAAGTACCTGGGAGAAAGTTTACAACAAATAGCTCTGGAGAAGGCAGGCATTATTCGTCAAGGAGTCCCGGTTGTATGTGGCGTAGAAAAAAAGATTCCTTATTTAGCCATAAAAGAGAAGGCAGTTAAGCTAAGAGCCCCATTTTATGGTGTTTTTGAGAGAGAGCGAAGCTTTCAGGCTATTAAGGGTAAAAAAAGATACAGCTTTGTTTATAAATCAGTCAATGATAATTACAAATTTTCTCCTCATTTAGCCGGTTACCACCAGGGCAAAAATGGCGCTGTGGTCATAGCGGCCGCTGAGCAGCTGAGTCAAACATGGAAAAAACTGGAAAAGAAAAAAATTATCCAAGGTCTAGAAGAAGCAAAATGGGAAGGCCGCTTGGAAATGGCTTTAGACAAACCACTGGTTATTTTGGACGGAGCTCACAATGAGGAAGGGGCTCGAGCTTTAGGAGATTACATTTGTCAATTTATTCCTTCACCTTTAATTCTCCTGGTAGCTATGATGCGAGATAAAGAAATTAAGAAAATAGCTGATATTCTTTTTCCCTTAGCAGAGAAAGTGATTGTTACTCGTTTTCCTTATTTTAGGGCCGCTCTCCCTGAGGAAATTAGGCAACAGGCCTCCAAATATGGAGATCGTATAGTCTTAGAACCTGATCCTCATCAAGCTTTTAAATTAGCCCTCTGGATGGCAAAAAAACAGGGAGCTGTAGTGGTAACTGGTTCTCTTTATCTGGTAGGAGAGATAAAGAAAATTTTACTAGCCGAAAAGCTAAATAAAGCCAAAGATGAGTCATTCGGTTAAGTGATTAAAAAGAGACCGGCTATTTTCCCTCTTTTTACCTATCATCATGATATGGCTGCTTAAAAAGGAGGAAAGTAGCTTGCTTTTTTAGGCTAAAAATGTTAAATTTTTTTGCTAAATTTAGCTTTTTTAGAGAAAAATGATTTCAATTGATGCCAGCTTAATTGTCGTTTTTTTTATAGTCTGGATATTAGTGGTTTTTCTCTCCAAAGTATTTTTCAATCCCCTGCGTCAAATTATGAGCGAAAGAAAAACAAGAATTGAAGCAAACATCCAGGCCGCAGCCAAAAATTCAAATGATTTTGAGCAGATATCGAGCCAGATTGAGGAAGTTTTAAGCAAGGCGCGGGCAAAATCTCAAGCTATAAGAGCAAAATTTGAGCAAGAAGGCTGGAATGAGAAAAAGCGCCTATTGGATGAGGTAAATAGAAGCTGCCGCCAAGAGGTGGAAATGGTTAAAATTAAATTAGAAAAACAAATTAAAGAGATAAAAAAAGAATTAAAGGATAAGAGCAGAGATTTTGCTCTTCAAATAGAAAAGAAGCTCTTAAATTAGGGAAAAATGAAAAGACTGAGCTTTATTATTTTAATTTTGCTTCTGGCTGCAACTTTAGCTTTAGCCAAAGAAGGGCCGGCTTCAGGCTCTACAGAATTTATAGGAAAGATTATTAATTTTATCCTGCTTTTTGGAGGCTTGGCCTATTTGCTTTTTCAACCTTTAAAGAGATTTCTGGAGAAGAGAACTGAACAGGTTGAAAAAGCTTTACAAGAGGCAGAAACTTCTAATGAGGAAACCCTTAAGAAGCTGGAAGATATTAAGAAAAGATTGGCCAACTTGAAAGAGGAAGTAGCAGCTATTGAAAAGGAAGGAAAGGTTGAAGGGAATCTGGCTAAAGAGAAAATTATAAAAGAAGCTCAACTTGAGCTAGCTAGGATAAAGAATTTCACCCAGGAAGAGATTAAAATGCTGACTTTGGCTGGATTAAAGGAAATAAGAGAGTATACGGCTGAGTTAGCCACAGCTATAGCTCTGGAAAGGATAAAAGAGAGGATGACTCCTCAAATGCAATCTAAAATTTTTGATAAATCACTGAAAAATATTGAGCAACTATATGAAAGAACAAGTACTAACTAAGCGCTACGCCCAGGGATTAATCAACTCCATTAGGACTGATCAGGAGTTTAAAAAACTCTTGCAGCAGCTAAAAGATTTTAGCCGGCTTTTAGGAGAACACCAGGAACTTAAAAATGCTCTCTCCATTCCTTTTCTACCCTTGAAGAGAAGAATAAAAGTAGCCAAAGAAATACTTACTCAAGGAGGAGCATCAGACAAGATCTTCAGGTTTATTCTCCTCCTTTTAGAACACCACCGTCTGCCTCTTCTTGATGATATTTTAGAATTGATGCCTGTTTTATGGGATGAAAAGAAAGGAATTTGCTACATAGAAGTTATCTCAGCTGTCCCCTTGACCGAAAATCAGAAAAAAAGATTGAAGGAAAAACTTGAGCTCTGGGAAAAAAAATCCGTGGCTCTTCAATACAAGGTTGACCCGGATCTCCTAGGCGGATTTATGCTGAGGAAAAAAGATGTAATTTATGATGTTTCGCTCCAAAAAAATTTAGACTTTCTTAAAGAGAAAATAAGTCAGCAACAGAGGTAATTATGGAAATAAAAGCCGATGAAATAACCAAGATTATCCAACGTCAAATAGAAGGTTATGAGACGGAAGTTGACATCCAGGAAGTAGGCACTGTGACCTCTGTCGGAGATGGTATTGCTCGGATTTATGGCTTGGATAAAGTGATGTATAATGAATTGTTAGAATTCCCTCGGGGGGTTTACGGGTTAGCTTTGAATCTGGAAGTGGAGAGTGTGGGCGCAGTTCTGCTGGGAGAAACTCACTTAGTTAAGGAAGGAGATTTAGTAAAAAGAACACATCGCATCATGGAAGTTCCTTCAGGTCCGGCCTTAATAGGAAGGGTAGTAAATCCCCTTGGCCAGCCCCTGGATGATAAAGGCCCTATAAAGACAGATGTCTATATGGTTGTCGAACGCTTAGCTCCAGGAGTAGTGGATCGTCTTCCGGTTAAAGAGCCTCTCCAAACAGGAATAAAAGCTATTGATGCTATGATTCCTATCGGGAGAGGCCAGAGGGAGCTGATTATAGGCGATAGACAAACAGGAAAAACAGCAGTGGCTATAGATACCATCATTAATCAGAAGGGTAAAGATGTAATTTGTATTTATGTAGCTATTGGCCAGAAAAATTCAACCATAGCCTATATTATCAAAGTTCTGGAGGATTATGGAGCTCTGGATTATTCGATTGTGGTCGCGGCCGCGGCCAGTGATCCTTCACCTCTCCAGTATCTGGCCCCCTACAGCGGCTGTGCCATGGGTGAGTATTTCCGAGATAATGGTCAGCATGCTCTATTGATTTATGATGATCTTTCCAAGCATGCGGCTGCCTATCGGGAAATTTCTCTTCTTCTGCGCCGACCACCTGGCCGGGAAGCGTATCCTGGTGATGTCTTTTACCTTCATTCCCGGCTCCTGGAAAGGGCTGCCAAATACAACGAACAGCATGGAGGTGGCTCGCTTACGGCTTTGCCTCTTATTGAAACTCAGGCTGGAGATGTCTCTGGCTATATTCCGACTAATGTAATTTCTATAACCGATGGCCAGATATATTTAGAACCAGAACTTTTTAACGCTGGCGTTAGACCGGCCATCAACGTGGGTATCTCAGTTTCACGAGTGGGCGGCAATGCCCAGATAAAGGCTATGAAACAAGTAGCAGGTAAGTTACGTCTTGATTTAGCTCAATATAGAGAACTAGTGACCTTTGCTCAATTCGGAACAGAATTAGACAAAGCTAGTAAAACCCAGTTAGAAAGAGGAGAAAGATTGACAGAGATCTTGAAGCAGGACCAGTATGTTCCTTTACCTGTAGAAAAACAGATAATAATTATTTATGCAGGCAATAGGGGTTATCTTGATGAGTTTGAAGTCTCTCAGATTAAAGCCTATGAACAAAAGCTTTATGATTACCTTGACCAGGAGCATTCAGACCTGCTGAAGAAGATAGCGGTCAGAAAAGAAATTGATGATAAACTGGATGAAGAAATAGCCAAAGTACTTAAAGCCTTTAATGCTAAATTCAAAGAGGAGATGAGTTGAAATGCCGGCTTTAATTGATTTAAGAAGAAGAATTAAAAGTGTTCGAAATACTCAACAAATAACCCAGGCTATGAAAACTGTGGCTACGGCCAAGTTAAAAAAATCTCAGCGCCTGGTCTTAGAATCCCGGCCTTACTGGCATACTTATCCTCCTTTCATAGCCCAGATTATAGCTGCCGCTGAAAGGCTTAAACATCCCCTCCTTAGCCAAAGAGAGGAAAAGAAGATTGAGGCCGTTGTCGTTACTTCAGATAAAGGGCTGTGCGGAGCCTTTAATTCAAATCTATTGGAAGAAGCCCTTGTTTTTTTAAAGGAGAAAGCAGAAAAATCAGAAGTGCGGTTGATTTTAATGGGGAAAAAGGCTTTGACTTTTTTCAAAAAATATCCTTTTCCTAATGATCGAATCTATGCTGGACAGATAGAAAAACTTCCTCAAGAAGATTTAGATGATTTGGCTCGATTTTTAATCGAGCTTTATACTTTAGAGAAGATAGATGCTGTTTATGTCATTTATAATGAATTTAAGTCAATTCTGGCCCCTAAAATAACAATATCTAAAATTTTACCTTTGAATGTATCTGCTCAGGATGAGCCTCCTTCCTGGCAAACTTCGGGTTGGGAACCTAATATTGAAACAATATTCAATGTTTTTCTGCCGCAGTATGTAGCCAGTCAAATTTTTCACACATTCTACGAATCCTTAGCAGCTGAACAGGCTGCCCGGATGATGGCCATGGAAAATGCCAGCCAGAATGCCGAAGATTTGATTTCTGATTTAACTCTGATTTTAAATAAAATGAGACAAGCCTCAATAACCAAAGAGCTTCTGGAAATAATGACGGCTGTCGAAGCCTTGTCGGGAAAATAGTCTATTTGGAGAAAAATTATGCCTCGTCTGAAAAAAACGAAGACATCGACTTCTAAAAATAAGAAAAAACAAAAGAAAAATAAAGAGTTGAAAATTGGCAAAGTTGTTCAAGTTATTGGTCCGGTAGTTGATGTTGAATTCAAGGGTACTGAACTGCCTGAAATATACAATGCTATTCGTATAACCAGCCAAGATTTTGAATCTCCCTCACCTCATAATCTCCAACAAACAAAAGAGGATTTCGGCCTCCGGGCTAAAAGTTCTTCTAAGAAAACTTCCCATCACAAGATTGTGGTCGATATAATAGCTGAAGTAGAGCAACATCTGGGAGAAGAGATGGTAAGATGTGTTTCCATGCACCCGACAGATGGCTTAGCCCGAGGAATGCAAGCTGTTGATTTGGGCAATCCCATTCAGGTTCCTGTGGGTGAAGCTACCTTAGGGAGAGTGATGAATGTCATTGGTCAGCCAGTTGATTATCTCGGGCCTATCAAAGCTAAAGTTAAATATCCAATCCACCGTCTTCCTCCTTCGCTTGAAGAACAGAGCACCAAGATGGAAATGTTCGAGACAGGTATCAAAGTTATTGATTTGATTCAGCCATTTTTAAAAGGGGGGAAAATAGGTCTATTTGGTGGGGCTGGAGTAGGGAAGACGGTCATTATCATGGAGCTGATTCATAATGTGGCCAAACAACACGGAGGCTATTCTGTTTTTGCTGGAGTTGGGGAGAGAACAAGAGAAGGTAATGATCTCTGGCTGGAAATGAAAGAATCAGGTGTTATTGATAAAGCTGCCCTTATCTATGGTCAGATGACCGAACCTCCTGGAGCCAGGCTAAGAGTTGGTCTGGCTGCTTTATCTGTGAGCGAGTATTTCCGAGATGAATTGGGCCAGGATATCCTTCTTTTTATCGATAATATTTTCCGTTTTGTTCAAGCCGGTTCTGAAGTTTCAGCCCTTTTGGGCAGAATGCCCTCGGCCGTCGGTTACCAGCCTAATCTGGCTACTGAATTAGGGGAATTAGAGGAAAGAATTACTTCTACCAAGCGAGGTTCAATAACCTCTGTTCAGGCCATCTATGTTCCGGCTGATGATTTTACAGACCCGGCCCCAGCCACTACCTTTTCTCATTTGGATGCCACTACCAATCTATCCCGAGCTCTAACCGAGATGGGTATTTATCCAGCGGTTGATCCTCTCTCCTCTTATTCTCGAATCCTTGATCCAAGGGTAATTGGGGAAGAGCATTATAATGTAGCTAGAACGGTTAAAGAGATCCTCCAGCGCTATAAAGATCTTCAGGATATAATCACCATTCTTGGCATTGAAGAGCTATCAGAAGAGGATAAGTTGATCGTGGCCCGGGCCAGGAAAATCCAGCGATTCCTCTCCCAGCCATTCCATGTGGCCGAAGAATTTACTGGTAGAAAGGGCAAATATGTGCCGGTAGAGGAAACAATAAAAGGTTTTAAAGAAATTATTGAAGGTAAGCATGATGATAAACCAGAACAGGCTTTTTATATGGTCGGGGGCATCGACGAAGTAGTCAAAAGAGCTGAGGAATTAAAGTCATCATGAGTAATTCTTTTCCTACCTCTTTTCAATTAAAAATCATTACTCCCCGCAAATTGGAGGTCGATCAGGAGGTAAAAAGCGTTGTTCTACCCAGCACCGAAGGCTATATTCAAATCCTACCCGGTCATAGGCCGTTGACAGTGGCTTTGGGCCAAGGACTAATATCCTATTCTTTAGGTCAGAGAGAAAATAAGCTGGCTGTAGAAGGGGGGTTGGCCAATGTTCAGGCTGAACGAATTACTGTCTTTACCCAATTGATTCCAGCCCAAGAAAAATAATTTTTTAGTTTATTTAAAAGTGGAAAGGAGAAATGTCAAACTGAAGCTAAGCCTTACTGAAACAATGAAGGCTGAGGATGAGACTCTCGATACCTTTTACTTAGGCCGGATCTTCTTGCTCCAGAAAAGAGATGGATATCGCTTTTCGGTTGATGCCCCGCTTTTAGCTGATTTTATTAAGACTAAAACTACTGATGAGCTATTGGAACTGGGGACAGGCAATGGTGTAATATCCTTGCTTTTAAGTTTAAAACCATTTAAAAAGATTACAGCCATCGAAATTCAGGAAGCACTGGCTAATTTGGCCAAAAGAAATGTTATTTTGAACAAATTAGAGGATAAAATTAATGTTGTCCAGTTAGATCTCCGCCAGTTTCATTCCAAAAAAAAATTTGATGTAATTTTTTCCAATCCTCCTTATATCAAGAAGAAAAGAGGTCAGCTAAGTCCTCTCTTGGAAAAATCTATTGCTAAGCATGAGTTAAAATGTGATATCTTTGAAGTCATGAAAAAGACAGCAGAGCTATTAAGGAAAAGGGGGAAAGCTTACTTTATTTTCCCTGCTTCCAGAGAGGATGATTTCAGAGCAGCCGTAAGAACCCATAATTTAAGGATAAAGAGTTGGCGCTATATATTTAATTATCAAAGGCAGAAACCCATTTTGTTCCTGGCAGAATGTAATTTTAGAGCTAAAAGGATAACTATTTTGCCTCCGCTTATTCTTTATGATAAAGAAGGAAATTATACTCAAGAAGCCAGGGCAATATTTTCAGGAAGAAAGAATGTTACAGTTGCTTAAAAATCTTAAAGAAATATATAAATATCGAGTCCTTATTCAAAATCTAGTCAGCCGGGAACTGAAAGCTAGATACCGTGGCACTATTCTTGGATTTTTCTGGTCTTTTTTTAATCCATTCTTATTGATGGTTGTCTATACCATTGTTTTTGGCTTTATTATCAGACCTAGAGACCCTGCTTTTGGCAGCTCACCTTGGCTTTATGCTTTGTTTCTTTTCTGTGGAGTATTGCCCTGGACTTGGTTTGCTTCTTCTTCATTGGAATCGGCCAATGTGCTCATGATTCACGGCAATTTAATAAAAAAGATACTTTTTCCCGCTGAAATCTTGCCTGTTGTGGTCGTTACCTCCAATCTCATTCACTTTCTCTTTGGTCTGCCTATTCTTTTTATGTTTATTCCTATTTTTGGCAAGATCTACACACCTTATCTTCTTTTCCTGCCGCTGGTTATCATCGTTCAATATGTTTTTTCCTTAGGGTTTGCCCTTTTACTGTCTGCCTTAACTGTCCATTTTCGAGATATTAAAGATATCCTGGCTAATTTTCTGACATTCTGGTTTTTTGCTTCGCCTATTGTCTATCCTATAACCTTTTCTACCATCCAGAAATCAAGAGTTCTCAAGATTTTTCTTAATCTTAATCCTCTAACTCATATCATGCAGGGCTATCAAAATTGTGTCTTTTTCGGCAGAGAATTACACTGGTTGAAATTGGGGGTTACTTTTGGTCTGGCTATAGTTTTATTTCTAATCGGCTATTACATCTTTGACAGATTACGTGATTCCTTTCCCGAGGAGGTTTAGGTGACAGCCATCGATGTTGACCATGTTACTCGGGTATATCAGAAATACTCGGCTCGTCATCGCTTTCAAACCTTCAAAAGCGCTTTTGTTAAAGGTGATCTTTTTAAAGCCCTCAAACCTGATGAAGTGGTCACAGCTCTGGATGATGTAACATTTCAGGTGGCTAAGGGAACTACTTTTGGTATTATTGGTGAAAATGGCTCAGGCAAAAGTACGCTACTTAAAATAGTGGCTGGGATAGCTAAGCCTACTAAAGGCAAGGTTACTGTTAGAGGCAAGGTTTCAGCCTTGATTGAATTGGGAGCTGGTTTTCATCCTGAAATTTCTGGAAGAGAAAATGTTTACATAAATGGCATTATGCTCGGCCTTTCCAAAAGAGAAATAAATGAAAAGTTTGATGAGATTGTCAGGTTTGCCGAACTCGAGGATTTTATTGAAGCCCCAGTTAAGACTTATTCTTCTGGCATGTATATGCGGCTTGGATTCTCGATTGCCATCAATGTTAACCCAGATATCCTCCTGGTTGATGAAGTTTTAGCCGTGGGGGATGCTTCTTTTGTGCCTAAATGTTTGGAAAGAATAGATGATTTTCGCCGCCGCCAAAAGACCATTCTTTTTGTCAGCCATGATCTTCAGACAGTAGAAAAGGTTTGTGATCGAGTTATTTGGCTTAAAGAGGGTAAAATTAAATTTATCGGCGATCCCAAGAGAGTCATAGATGCTTATCTCCAGGATGTGGCTGAGAAAAAAAGGGCAGATTTTGAAAAGCGTCAACAGGAAATTGATATAGATCAAGAATGGAGGGATGAAAGAAGGGAAAATCGATGGGGGAAAAGAGAGATTGAAATCAGAAAGGTTAGACTTAAAAGTGTTGATGGTCGAGCAAAACATGTTTTTTCTCCTGAAGAAGGGATGATTATTGAATTAGAGGTAGCGGCCAAACAACTTATCAAAGATTTTGTCTTTGGTATAGGTATTTTTAATGCTCAGGGCATATGCTGTTATGGGACCAATACCAAGCTAGAAGGCTATAAGCCACTCTCTATTCAAGGTGAGGGAAAAGTTACCTGCCGAATTGAAAAATTAAATCTCATTAACGGCACCTATTACCTCGATGTGGCTGTTCATAAAAAGGATGGTTACCCTTATGATTATCATCGCAACCTTTATTCCTTTCTTGTTTCTTCTATTTCCAGAGATGAGGGTATTGCCCGCCTTGAGCATTCCTGGCGCTTTTCTCGCCAAATTAAGATTAAGATGCCAGAATAAACAGGGAAGAAATTATGATTAGAAGCATTTTCAAATCTATGATGAGTAAAATTCTTCACCAAGAAATGAAATTTGGCAGTGATTTCCCTCAATTCTCCTCAAGACCACCAAACTCAACCGACGGGCTCGAATGGAAGAAAATTGTTGCCTATAAGTTTCGCTTTCTTCATTATTAGCTATTAAGCTTTTGGAGCTGTTTATTCATGCAAGGAAAAAAATACAGATTAGAAGAATTGATAAAAATACGTCAAAAACTTAAAAAGGAAGGTAAAAGAGTAGTTTTTACCAATGGCTGTTTTGACCTTCTTCATAAAGGCCATATCCATCTCTTTAGAGAAGCAAAGAAGTGGGGTGAAGTCTTGATTGTGGCTGTTAATGATGATGCTTCCATCAAGAAGCTTAAAGGCAATTGGCGTCCTATTTTTCCCTTGGAAGAGAGGCTAGAAATTTTAGAGGCTATAGAAGAAATAAACTACTTAGTTTCATTTTCAGAAGAAACTCCCCGAAGAATAATATCTTTAATCTTACCCGATGTTTTAGTTAAAGGTGGAGATTGGAAGCTTGAAGAGGTGGTAGGAAGAGAAGAGGTTGAAGGCTCAGGAGGAAAAGTTGTCCTTATTCCTTATCTTAGGGGGTATTCTACTTCAGCTCTTATTAAAAAAATTCTGACCGCAGC
>CAZEQD010000001.1:0-95902 GCA_964514305.1 uncultured Eubacteriales bacterium | reverse complement strand
TACCAACTATTATCTGCAACTTGAGCGCTCAATACATCAAGGAAAGGGATGAACGTCTGGCCAAATTGGGTTATGCCCAAGATAAAAAAATAGCCAAAGCCCGCACCATTATTGCTTATGCTGATGAAAGAACTCCCAAACATGCCCTCCATCAGAGGCGCGCCCTTCAGAAAGCTTTTAAAGCCGGGGTAAAAGTATGCATAGGCGGTGACTCCAATCCTATTGGCGAAATTGGAATTCTGGAAATTGAACAATTTGTCCTCTCAGGCATCAGCGAGATGGATGCCTTAATAGCGGCCACTCGTAATTGTGCTGATCTTTTAGGTATGCTGGATGAGCTGGGCACCGTAGAGGAAGGTAAGGTAGCTGACCTGGTTGTCGTTTCTGACAATCCTCTGGAAAATATTTCCAATATCAGGAAGGTCAAAATGGTCTTTAAAGATGGTGTCTCGGTGGATTTAAATCAGCCTCAGGGAACAGCGAGTTACTGGGATTTCTTTTTTCCCCAGAAAAAAGTAAAAGGATATGCTACTGAAGCAGATAAATCCGCTGGTTTCAAGAAATAATATTTGTTTGTGCTCAGACCTTTGTTTGTGCTCAGACCGAGATAATTATAAGAAAATAAATATATTATCTTCATATATCGCTCGGAATCTTATCTTAGGAATATCATTTTATGGTCAAAATGTGTCTTTTAAGCAAATCCAAGGAAAGAATAAAGAGACTTAGAAATAATTTCTTAGAATGATGATTTTGCCTTTAAAAACATAGTTGTAAGGGCAAAAAGGAGGCTCGAAAAAACGGTATTTGTTTAAAAATCAAGAAGATAGTCAAGTCTGAGCACATTAACAATCAATTAACAATTAACAAACTTTCAATCGGCCTCTGAGTTCAATCCCCTGTCCGGTTATCTCAATTTCATAACCACCAGGCTTCAGAAATCTGTAATAGTGGATAAAATAAGGCAAAGGGCTATCGACTTTTTTGATGACAAGATCCCATCTTATTTGATTAAAACCTTGGTCTGCTTCCATGGTTTTAGACCAGACAACCTTTCCTTCTTCATCCTTTATCTTTACGGTAACTTCAGCCTTCTTTAAAAGATAAAAAGTTATGGGGACTTTCTCCATGGTGCTGTATTTGGGATCATGGTGGGTATCATTTATCCAGGGAAGATGGGCTACTGGAGTTTCAAATAAAATATTTGACTGAGGCCAGCCTTTTTTAAAAGCCTGCTGAATAGGCCTGAGGTTCATCTTATAAATACTCCGGCCATGAGTTGCGGCCACCAGGTCCATTTCTCTCTCCTGGATGACCAGATCGGAAATACACATTGCCGGCAGATCAGGTCCCAGTAAAGACCAACTCCTTCCTCTGTCTACAGAAATATAAACACCTCTTAAGAGCCCGGCATAAAGAAGATTTTCATTGGTTGGGTCTTCCAAGATGACATAAGCTACTTCATCAGGAAGGTTAGAGGTAATTGATTTCCAGTTTTGGCCGTAATCTTCTGAAAGAAAAAGATAATTGTGAAAGTCATCATCATTGATGCCGGTCACGGCCACATAAACTCTTGAGCGTTTAAAGCGGGAGGGGCAGATGCTGCGGATATATCTGGCCGGAAGCCCTTGGCTGTGTTCTTCCCATTTTAAGCCATCATTCTGGCTTACCCAGAAAGCACCTTTATCTGTCCCAGCATAAAGAAGGCCGGGCTCAAGCGGAGATTCAGCCAAGGCACCAACTGCCACCGATTTTTTCTCCTTAAAACTTGACTTGGCCAGATTAGGACTGATCAACCGCCAGGAATCGCCTCTATTTAAGCTCTTGAAAACATAGTTGCCAGCCTGATAAAGAGTGAGGCGATTATGAGGAGAAATAATATAAGGAGCGACAAAGTTGTAGGCCAGCTTTCCTGGATGCCCCTTAGGCAGGGAAGGCATTATGCCGATTGAACGATCAGCCCCCATGTCTTTACGCCTTATATCTCCATTCTGGCTGGAGAAATAAACTATGTTCGGGTCTTCTGGATCTGGTACTGTATAACAACCATCGCCACCGGCCCAAGCATCAAGCCAGACATACTTCCATCCGTCTGGAAATTTGGGGTTCCACTCCCTGGCTGGGCCGTAAACTGAGGAATCATCCTGCGTGCCGCCATAAACAAAATAGGGATCTTGATTATCAACTGAGATATCATAGAATTCGCCGGTGGGGATATTGTTATAATGCAGCCAGGATTGGCCTTTATCATAGCTAACATAAAGGCCCCCATCATTGCCTAAAATAAGATGGCGGGGATGGTCGTGATCGATCCAGAGCTCACAGTGATCAAGATGAAGACATTCAGCCTGGCTGGAAAAAAGATGAAAAACGTCGCCGCCAATAAGTTCAAAAGTGCGGCCGCCATCACTGCTATGAGCAATTCTCACTCCCAAGGCAAATATTTCATCATCATTTTGAGGATTGACATAACAGTCAGCAAAATACCAACCTATCCCTGGAAAAATATAAAGGTCATCTTTATGAGTTCTCTGCCAGCTGCGGCCGCCATCAACAGTGCGGTAGACTTCAGCCGCTATGTTCTTTTTCTTATTTAGATTATCGACTAGAGCATAAACTTTGTCCGGATTAGACCAGGAAACAGCCAGCCCGATGCGACCAGTCTTGGGGCCGTCGGGCAGGCCTCCCTTTAACCTAGTCCAAGTCTGACCGCCATCTGAACTCTTATATAGGCCGCTTTCTGGACCACAGATGCCTGGATAATCTTCCCATAAAGAAGCATAAACCACATCTGGATTGGAAGGAGAAATAACAACATCATTAGCTCCAGTTCTGTCATTAACATAAAGAACACGCTCCCAGGTCTGGCCCCCGTCTAATGTCCGGTAAAGGCCCCGATTTTCGTTGGGAGACCAGAAATGACCGAGAACAGCCACAAAAACAATATTAGGGTTATGAGGATGAATAGCAATCTCGCCAATATGATAAGAATCAGGAAGTCCCATATTTTTCCAGGTTCGACCTCCATCATCCGAGCGAAAAACTCCAGTGCCAGGCATAGTGAAATTCCTGGCTTTTTTCAGACTTTCGCCCGAGCCGAGCCAGATGATATTAGGATTTGAGGGAGCCAAGGCTATATCGCCAATTCCAAGGGCTGATTGGTTCTCAAAAAGCGGCTGCCAGCTTAGGCCATGGTTGGTAGTTTTCCACAAATTTCCTGAGCCGAAGGCAACATAGATAGTGCCTGGATGAGCAGGGTCTCCCTGAACAGCTTCCACCCTGGCTGAATTCATAACCGGACCGATGGGGATCCATTGGAGGTTAAATATAGAACTGGTTTTAAGCTTCAAGTACTGGGGCCAGGAATCAAGGAGAGGACTTCTGGCTGGCTGAGGCTGAGCCTGACTGCTAAGCCAGGTTAAGGTAGCCAATAGTACAAAAACGACAAAAACAGCAGGTTTAATTCTCATGGTTTATTCCTCCTCTATTTATGCAGTAATTATTTCAAAATAAAAATAGGGAGACAACATTTTTTTCATTCCTTCCTCTTTTATTAAACAATGGCTTTCGACCAAGATGTACAAATTTCCTCTTACTCCCAGTAATAAAATCTTTAGTTTTTTAATTTTTTATTACTGGCAGTTATAAAACATTTATATAATTATATTCCTTCATCCTAAGGGATTAAAATCAAATAAATAAGATAACGATCGGTCTGCTTAGGACAGCAGACCCTACAGGAGAGCGAGCCCTACAGAAAACAGGCATAGCTCGCCTGGGTAAACAGGACTTTCAGGAAAAATATTATACCTGAGGAGAAAGTCGAGTCATACAAATCATCCCTAAAATGGAAAAAAGAGCGAATAGTTGTTTGACTTTGATCTTTGAATTTATACTTGACAGGAAGCCCACATAGTTGTGTCCCCTGTTTTAGCCCCGTTTTACCGTTTTATGAAATTAAAATTTACCAAGTTTAGCGACCCCGTAATAAATTGAGTTAAAAAGAAATCTGAAAGTAGCCTGGGCCTGCCCTCGGTACTGGGCAGGAAAACCGATGAGTATTATTCTCCCCTGGCCATAAGGTACATCAACCAGGGCACTTTTATCATGCAGATATTCCTCTCCGCTTACCCAGCCGCTGAGCAGAGGATTATGAAGAGGATAGCGGATAACACTCTGCCCTTCCTTAGGGGAAAAGACAGGACTTCGCCTGAACATAACCGCCCCTTCCCGGCCATAACCATAAGCAATTGGATGATTATTGTTGATTAAAACTTTAAGGATTGAACCGGGTATATAAAAGTTCTTCCTGTCCAGCTTCTCTACCCTATTTTCGATTGATAGATAAAATTGTTTAAGAGTTAATTCAGCCGCCCCATTAAGGGTAATCAAAGCTCCTCCATCTTGAACAAACTGCTTCAAATTCTCGACTCCAACTTGGCCAATGCCGCCAGCATATTGAGGAGGAATTTCCTTTTCGGAAATACCCTCAATTATTGATTTTTGACTCATATCAGGCAGGATAAGGACATCAAAGTCAGCTCTAAGATTTCCTTTTCTAATATCTTTGTCAAAAACACTTTGATAAGGAAATTCATACTGTTCCAGCACCCATCTGGTCCAGCCTTCATCCATAGAAGCTGTCCAGCTCCGATAAAGCCCCAACCTGAGAGGCTTAAGTTGGTAGGCTTTTATTGGAGGCCTGGTCTTTATCCCTTTAAAAACAACAGCTAAATTGTGACTTAAAGATTTAAGCTCATCCTTTAAGCCTTCTTTATTGACTACGATCATTGTCCCCGCAGGATACTGCTGGCCAGCTATCTCAAGCTCTTCGGCTGCCCAAAAAACTCTATATCCTTTTTTAACTAATCTATTTAAGGCGACCATATCATCATTACTATCGTATCTCCATAAATAACCGAAGGGATGATTAACCTCCTCTACTCTACCTAACGGCTTCTCGATTTTTGTTAATAATTCGGAATTAACTTTAAACGGTCTCTCAATTTTACGGACTTTAACTCCCATCAAAAGGGCAATATTATGAGCAACCACATCATAGGGTCTTTTGAGCGGCCCTCCAGGATATTCCCTGATCTCAGGATAGCGTTGTCTTTCCAGCAGGACTTTGGCGTAACCTCCATAAGGCTGGGCTAAATAAATAATAAAAGTCCCGGCTGGATACTGGCAGCCATCAGCCATAAATGGTTCCTCAGCTCTCTGAATCTCCACTCCACCCAGCCTCAGGACTTTCATCATTTTAAAAACCCCAACTATATTATCCTGCTCAGACGGGATTAAAAAAGCATAAGGAGGCTTCTTTCGGGAAACTGCTTTTTGGTGAATACGGTAAAAATTTTGAAGCCAGCATTCCCTGAGTCTGGCTGCGTTGGTGAGAACGGCCATAGCCGCTGTATAATCATAATCAATTATATCTTTAAGCCTCCATTTTCCTCCTTTCCAGGGAAGCGGCATTTTCACCGATGACTTCCTCAAAGCCTCCGGTAATTCTTCAAATTTAACCTCGATGGGAGTGGCTATTTTAACGCTGGCCACCTCAGTTAAAATCCTGATCCCACCATGATAATGATGATAGGCTCGAGCCGGAGTCCAGGCATCAAAAATAGTACTGTGAATAACGCCTGCTTTTCCTTCAGCTGTTAGCTCAGCTGCTATAAAAGTTCCCATCATGGCTACTTCCTGCTCAAGAATGTGATCGATGTTAGACTCAAAGGGATCAACATAAGGAGGGACAAACATTCTAGGCCCGCGGCTTCCCATCTGATGCATATCAAGTACAATCTGAGGATGCCAGGCATTATGGACTTTTATGGTCAGTCGCGATTCGACCTGAGTCAACATGTACCAATCACGATTGTTATCATGACCTACATATTTATTGTAAAGCCAGGGCATCCGTCCTCCTTCATATTTGGTACCCAGATTCTTTTTATACCAATCAACTACCATCTGGATACCATCAGGATTGTGCATGGGCACCAGCAGCAAAATAACATTATTCAGAATTTCTCTTATTTTTCTATCCTCAGAGGTAGCCAGCTCATAGGCCAGCTTCATTGACATCTGGGAGGCTCCAATCTCTGAGGCATGAATTGAACAGTTAATCATGACCACTGTCTTGCCCTCTTTTATTATCTTAGCCGCCTCTTTGTCCGTGATTCTCCTGGGGTCAGCCAAAAGCTGTTGATAGTGCTGGTATTTTTCGAGGTTCTTTTGATTTTCAGGCGAAGAAATGACAGCTACTAAGAAAGGATTGCCCATAGTGGTCAGGCCCACCTCTTCAACTTTCACTCTGCCTTTGGTGCCATCAAGAAGACGGTAATATTCAATTATTTGGTGCATGTCAGCTAATTTCCGGTCAGCTCCGACTTTAAAACCTAAAAATTCCTCTGGCTGAGGAACTTTAGCCAGAAGGGAACTGACTAAAAATATGACGGCCAATCCCAGCCTTAAAGCTTTTGTTGTCTTCATCTATTCCTCCCCTGAATAATTTTTTATTAATCAGAAAGTAACACTTTTTATAAAAAGTAGCACGATTATAATTTCACTTTTTCCCAACGTTTATCTTTTTAAAAAACATCCTCCATTCTCACTAGCAACCAAAATTCAATTAAAAAAGATATTATTTCTCATAGTTAAATCGGAGTCAAACAAATAGCTTCTAAAGATAAATTCATACTTGCTGATATTCATGACTTTTTTAATATAGGCCACATACAAGATAAAACTTAAGTCCAAGAAGTTATGAGAAAAAATCTTATCCCTGACTCTTATGAAATCCAGGCGCGCCAGCAAAGAAACTATAAGCAGTAGTCATGCATCTCTTGAGCACTCTCATCAGCCGGCAAAGGGAAATTCTGGCTGACGCTGAGCTTCAGAAATCACCTCAGCTTCATCCCCAGAACCATTTAACCCTGATGCCAGAATATGGCTTATTAGAGATACCCAAGGCAAATGGCAAGGACCTTATCCTTTGGAATAACTCTTCAGTATTCGCTTTTTTTCTCCCTTAATCAGAGTCAAAAACCTCCAGGAAGAAGTAGAAGCCCAGGCCAGAGAATTCCCCCAGATCCGTCAAGCCCTGCACCGTATGGGCCACAGCCAAATCATTAACCCTACTCGCTCCAACCGCTGTCCCCGCTGTTTGATTTGCCTGGCTGAATTCAAACAAAAATTTATGCTTTATCCTCTTCGGACTAAAAAATCAACTCAACTAAATCACTTTCTATTTTCTGTCCCAATTGCGGCTCTAAAATGCTACCCCGCCCTTACAGTTATTCATATCCAGTGCCAGCAGACAAATGTCTTGCCTGCCGTAAAATATGGTTCGATACCGATGAACTGGAAATACTTCAAATTCTCATCGAAAATCGGTAAAAGCAAGGCTCATTACTTGCCAAACTCAATCTCTTCCTGGTTGGCCATATCCACAATAGCTGCCAAAAGCATTTGGGCCAGATCTTCCATTATCTCAGGTGTAATGGTCTCCACATTGTCCTTAGGAACATGATAAAAGGAAGGAGCCCCGTAGACACTAAAAGATAGAGAAGGAACTCCTTTCCAGAGGAAGCGAGCTGCATCTAACCGCGGACGGGCGATATTGGCAAAATAGCTGGGATGTACAAGGCGGTGTGTATATTTTTTATTGGCCTCGTCAATAAATTTCCAGAAGGAAGGATAATTTTTAGCAGCCAAAACACTAACCTTATCTCCACAGCCGACGCCATCCAGATTGATAAAAGCCTTGGTCTTCTCCAAAGGAATTGGAGGATGCTCAAGATAATATTCAGATCCCCTCACTCCCTGCTCCTCTGCTCCAAAAAGTAAAAATATGACAGAGCGCTTTGGTCGGAATGGATACTTAGCCAGAGCTTCAGCTACACCCAGGACAACAGCCACTCCAGAAGCATTATCATTGGCTCCAGGCATCATATCGTAACAGTGGCCAAGATGATCGAGATGGGCACCCAGAATAATCACTTCCTTTTTAAGCTGGGGATCAGATCCTTCAAGAAGGCCGACAACATTGTAACCGATCCCCTCAGGATGATGTTCGGTTATATTTTTTATGGTAAAAATTTTGCCGGTGTCAAAAGACTGAGGCTTTAAAGTCTGCTTAATTTTCTCCACTACCTGGCTGTGCTTCTTCCCGGTGCCCGCAAAAACATCATTAACTATCACCTGACCCACATGAGAGTAGATGAAATTTTTATCATAAGCATTATTCGGGTTGCCAATTGGCCCATAGTTGTAAAGCATACCTCTGGCTCCATGAGCCACAGCATTCTTCAATTTATACTGATGGAACGAATAGGGCCGCCATTTTTTGAAAAGCTCAGGATTTTTATCGGGAGAAACAGGAACTTCTCTTTCCATCAGCACGATTTTTCCCTCAACATCTACCCCTTTATAGTCATCGTAACCGAGCTTAGAAGCGGTGATTCCATAACCAACATAAATGACCTCAGCCGTCACTTCCCCAGAGCCAGAAGTAGAGCCGGGAATAAATTCATCAAAATAATGATAATATTTCTTGACGACCTCACCTTTGTAGGGAAGATTAAGACAAACTTGGCAGCCTTTAAAAACTAGGGTATATGGATTGGGAAAAGATTGAAGATATGAATCATCATCTCCGGCCGGAGCTATCCCCCACTCTTTTAAAAGAGAAGCTACCCAGCGGGCACAAGCATTAAACTGCTCGGTTCCAGTCAGCCGGCCACCATACTTTTCCGAAGACAGTTGCTGGACATAAGCCAAAAGCTTATGACTGGAAATGGAGTGGAAGCTCTGGAGGAATTTTTCTTGGGCAGTGGGTTTGACCGCTGGTGCCTGGGCTGGGAGGAAAGAGGATACATATAAAAACAATAAAAGAAAAACTGCGGATATAACCCAAACCTTTCTATTTTTCATTATGACCTCCTTTTAAAAATTAAAATCATATGGACTCCAAAGGCTATCAAAAATAAGCTTGCCCAAACATCACTTTTCTTCTTTTTATGTTAGGATATAAAAGTAAAAAGTAAAGAAAAATTTACAGTCGAATGAAAAAAAATATCCTTGTCTAGATGACTATTTTAGGGGGTACTTTTATTTTGGCCATTAATTCTGCACCCTAAGAGCAGTCCTTCTTTCCTGAAAAAAGACAAGCTCCAAAGGCCAGCTCCAGCTATTATTGAAGAAAATCTATTTCAATTGGTAAATGGCGATCTGGCCAGACATAAAAAAGTCGGCATAGGAATTCATTTCAGAAAAAGGGCAGATTTTTGCTCTGGCATCTTCTGGATGGCCGTTATTTTTAAATAATAAGAAGAAACTTCCAGGCTATTTTAATCTTATGTTAAAAACGAAAAGCAACCGCTCCTCTGATCAGAAATCCATCCCAAATGCCAGCGTCAACTAAAAGATGAAGATTATTGGTTATCTCTCCCTTTATCCCCAGATTTAATTGAATAAACGGAAAAAATCCAGGTATAAAGAAGTCTTCTCCCTCAGCTTCAAGATCGTCCTTAAGCTGTTTAATAGATTTAGTTTCTCCGCCTTCATAATGTTCAGGCTCTTCTTCTCCAATGGTCAGGTCACCTGTATAAGAGTAAGTCACTGTCGCCTCCTCAAGGGCTGTCCCCCCAGCCATTCCCACTCCGAAGGTTATATAAGGATGGATAGGCGATGAAGGAACAATATCCCAACGGAAGCTTAAATGAAAAGAGAGGGGTTTGATTAAAAACTCGCCGTTAGCTTTGGCTTTAAAACTGGCTGTCTCCTGGGTATCAAGATCGGTCAGGGCCAAGTCACCTGAGACATCGGGCAGAGAAATCTTCATGGTTGTCTTCTCCACAGCCAAACCAAGACTGAAAGAACCGTTCGCTCCCCCTGGATACCAGCGGACCTCAACTCCATAGTTATCACCACTGGAATCAAAGGAAACATTCTGACTGTAGCTTGTCTCCTCTACGTTGTGATCTTCTCTGATATCTTCTAAGAATTTATCCTTCAAGTCTGTTTTAAGAGCATCGCTTATACCTTCTTCAATCATCCCTCGAAGAAGGTCAATACTCCAGCGGGAATAATGAAAGCTGAATTCAAAATGTCCCTGAGCTGTAGCTGGAGGGGTAAATAAAGCAAGGAGTAATAGAAATCCTGGAATAATTTTTAAAATTTTTAGACTTTTCATTCTTTTCTCCTAAAAGAACTCCTCTCTATTTATATTTTTATAACAAAAATTGCAAGCTTTTATATAGCCTATGACGGTGAATTAAGGGGTGATTTTAAATTGATTTGAACCTTTGTTTCTGTTATTTTGTTTTCTTGGCTTATTAAAATAAACCAGAAAAGGAGGCTTTTATGAAGAAAAAATCTGGCTTTTTTCTAATAGCGTTTATTTCTTTTATTTCTTTCTGGCTTGTTTCCCCAGCTCTGGCGGCAAATCCTAAGATTATTATGAAAACGAGCATGGGCAACATAACCTTAGAGCTTTATGCTGACAAAGCCCCTATCACTGTCAAGAATTTTCTCTCTTATGTGGATGAGCAGTTTTATGATGGTACTATTTTCCATCGGGTAATCAAAGGTTTTATGATTCAGGGGGGCGGCTTAACAGCTGATTTTCACTCCAAGCCGACCAAATCTTCCATAAAAAACGAAGCAAACAACGGTCTTAAAAACAAAAGAGGAACTATAGCCATGGCCCGTATGCCGGCTATTAATAGCGCTACCTGCCAGTTCTTTATCAACCACGCCGACAATCCCTTCCTGGATCACAGGAATAATACCCCAGAAGGCTACGGCTATGCTGTCTTCGGTAAGGTAATCGAAGGCATGGATGTGGTTGATGCTATCGCTAATGTCAAAACTATGACAAAGCATGGCCGCAGAGATGTCCCTCGAGAAACAATAACCATTATTTCCATTCGCCGCCTTGAAGAATGAACTTTTTCCTTCAACTTATCTGTTAATAGATTAATTCGTTCTAGAAGCTTATGTTCGATTGGATATTCGCTTTCTTTCATCTCCTCCTGTTAGCAGGAGTTCTGGGCTATGCTTTCTATTCTCTAAGCCAAGGAAACAGCCTTAGATTTACGCTTATCATAATCTGCCTGGTGGGATATTACTTTCTTGTTCTTCATAAAGCTGTCAAAAAAGAAATCAAAAGGAAACAAAAAAAACATTCTTAATGCTTTTTTAGTTTTATAAATCTAAAATAAGAGTATGGAATAATGCTGTTTTACTCCTGGTGACTTGATAGATACTAAGCCATTCAGCATAGAAAATTTGAAATTCAGCAGCAGATATGGACTCTTTTGAGCGAGCAATCCGTTTTTTAGGCTCTCTTGTCTGGGGGCCTCAGATGGTTGTTCTCCTCTTAGGCTTAGGACTCTTCTTTACCTTTCGCCTCCGGTTTATCCAGGTTAAGCGCTTAGGGCTTTCTTTCCGCCTTCTTTTGGGAAGCAAAGATTTTGGTGAAAGCCAAAAGGAACGGCGCGGCGATATAACTCCTTTCCAAGCCTTGGCCACTTCTTTAGCTGCAGTCATTGGCAATGGAAATATAGCAGGAGTTTGCACGGCCATTGCCATGGGGGGTCCGGGGTCAGTTTTCTGGATGTGGGTGTCTGCTTTTTTGGGAATGGCCACCAGATTGGTGGAGGCTGTTTTGGGTCAGAAATATAAAAAAATAACCGCTGATGGCTCTGTAGCCGGCGGACCAATGTACTATATTAGAGAAGGCTTGGGTCTTCCCTGGCTGGCCGGAATTTTTGCCTTTTTTATGGGCTGCAAACCCCTATTTTCAACCACGACCATTCAATCTAATTCTATCGCCTTGGCCCTCAAAACACAGCTAGGGATTGAACCCTGGCTGTCAGGCTTAGGCCTGGCTGTCCTGACCTGGCTGGTAATCATTGGTGGCATTAAATCGATAGCTAAAGTCACCGAATTTTTAAGTCCCGTCATGGTTTTCCTTTATATAGCCGGGGCATTCCTAGCTATTATTATCTTCGCTTCTCAGCTCCCTCACGCTTTCTCTCTAATCATTACCGGTGCCTTTAAACCTTCTGCTATTAAGGGAGGGGTAGTGGGCATGACTGTAGCTCGAGCTATTCGCTATGGCCTGGCCAGGGGAGCTTACTCTAATGAGGCCGGAACTGGAACAGCCGCCGTTTTCCATGCTTCGGCTCAAACAAGTGAACCAGTACGGCAGGGGTTGATTGCTTCGCTTGATGTCTTTATAGACACCTTAGTTATCTGCACTCTCACTGCTCTGACCGTACTAGTTACTGGAGTCTGGACAGAAGGTACCAGTACCCAGATGACCGCAGCCGCCTTCAACTCTGCTCTGCCTCGATATGGGGGCTTGATTGTCGCTTTAAGCTCTTTTCTCTTTGGCTATTCAAGCTTGATTGCTGTACCTTATTATGGCGAAATATCCTTCAGTTATCTCTTAGGTATTTGGATAAAAAAACCTTTTCGCTGGATCTTCTGCTTGGTTATCTTCATCGGGGCTGTTTTAAAAGTTGAAGTTGCCTGGTCAATTGGCGATGTTTTTAACGGCATGATGGCTTTTACCAACCTTATCGGCCTGGTTGGTCTGGCTGGGTTGGCCATTTCCTCAATTAACATTTATCTCCAAAAGTTAGATAATTTGAAAAACAGAAAAAAACTTTCTTCTCCATAAAATAACAATCTCAGGGTTGCATTTTAAGATAGGCTCTGGTTCAATAATTACCCGAATTAAAAATGAGAAAAATAAAAATAAAAGTGGCCAAAAAAAGAAAAGAGGCCCAATTAATTTTTTTATTGTTCTTTATAATTGCTCTCTTCATTATTTTTTTATGGTTGAGCTTTTTTTATAAAAAGCACTCTTGCCAGACAATAAAGGCCAAGCCAACTGAGTTAAATATTCCTAAAGAGGTGCCCTCAAATCCTCTCCAAGAAGAAAAAATAATCATAAAAAATGGAATGACTTTGACTGACATCCTCAGCTCTTATAATTTTACTCCGGTAGCAATTGGTATTTTAAGCAAAAAGGCGAAACCTGTTTACGATCTGGCTAAAATAAAAGCTGGACATGAAGTCCGTCTTTATTTTTCTCCCCAGAAAGAATTTATCTCCTTAGAATACGATATTGATCCTGAACACTATCTTCTTATTCAAACCAAAAAAGATGGTTATCAGGCGGACATAAAGAAGTTTCCGGTGGTTACAAAACCAAGAATGATCTGGGGGACAATTAATGATAATCTAATTGAGGCCGTGAATCAAAAATGGGAAAAGGATTATTTGGCTCTTTCTGTGGCTGAGATCTTCGCCTGGGATATCGACTTTTACACAGATCTTCGCTCAGGTGACTCCTTCAAAATTATTTTTGAAAAAAAATATTTAAAGGGTGAATCTGTCGGTTACGGTCACATCTTAGCAGCATCTTTCACTAATCAAGGAAAAACATTTGAGGCTTACCGCTATACTTATCCTGACAGTGGAGAGTCAGACTATTTTGACTTAGAAGGAAATTCTTTAAGGAAAGAATTTCTTAAGTCACCTATAAAATTTGCCCGCATCACTTCCTGTTTCAGCTTCAGAAGGCTCCATCCTATCTTCAAAATTTACAGACCCCATTATGGGGTTGACTATGCAGCTAAAGTAGGGACTCCTGTCCAGGCAACTGCTGATGGAATAGTCACTTTTGTCGGTTGGAATGGAGCTTCAGGCCGAATGATTAAAATCCGTCATAGCCAGGCTTATGAAACTCTTTATCTCCACCTTAGAAATTATGCCAAGGGTATAAGAAAAGGAGCCAAAGTCAAAGGTGGGCAAATTATTGGCTTTGTCGGTTCATCTGGAGAATCGACTGGTCCTCATCTTGATTATCGGATTAGATACAGAGGGAAATATATCAATCCTTTAGCTTGGAGATTCAAACCAGTTAATCCTTTAAGACGAGAATATTTTCAAGAGTTTAAGGCCAAAGCTAATCTCTACCGCTTTTTTCTCCAAACACCTTTAGCCTTATTCAGAATGGAATCATTTCCAAAACCGTGAGAAGCAAAAGCTTATAAAACTCACTGCTAAATATTAACTACAGGAATTTTGGAAATACTGTTATTTATAGCTGAAAATTTTTCCTTTCTATGAAAATTTTAGACGGTTCGAGCCAAGCTGAGAAATTTAGCTTTTTGGAATTTACGTTTTTAATTTTTCTTGGGTCTGCTCCCACTTTTGGCACTGCTACCGGAGCTGAAATGCGAACCCGAAGAACCTCTATGAGAACCAGGTAAAGCTTGACTTCCTCCTGCACCCCCAGAAGATGAATAAAAACCTCCTCCAGCAGAATAAAATCCACTTCTCAGGCTGACGCCAGATCTGGATACAGCTACATTTTTGGAAGAAAGGCCCAAGGAAGGGCATCTTATTTCGTTAGAGGGACTGTCATAATTTATGGTTACCCCTATCTTCTGGGCTACTTTCACATCAGGATTCCAATCCCTGAGGCGAATCGATGGAGCTCTATGAATGGGTCTCTGAGATAAAGAACCAACTTTGGCTGGAAATTCTTTTCCTGCAGTTTGAGGCATGAATTTACTGCTGCTAAAAGGAATTGTCCTCCATTCAAAGCTTGCTTCAGGCTTAGCTGAAGAAATTTTTGTTTTAGAGAATGCAGTTTTTTTCTTATTTGAAAAGGAGGAAAACACATATTTCCTTAATTTTGAGATAATGGCATTCCTTTTGAAGTCACCAACTGCTTTTCTATAAGGAGTCAAATCACAACCTTTTAACTTGGGCCTGGTAGAAATCTTCAGGTTTTTTACATCTCCTGAAATTTGCTCTAATCCCAGAGATACCTTCTGAAGGTGAGGAGTATTTAGGTCTTTAGTTTTGACCACAATTATGCCTTCAGGTATCTTTTTCAATAGGGAAATTGCCCTTTCATCATTTTTCTTTAAAGCATTAGCAAAATTCTGGTAGGCCTTTTTAAAACTTTTGGGAAGAGGATAGGGAGGGTTTTCTTTTCTTTGCAATTGATCTTTGCGGATTACATGAAGAATTTTCTGGCCTTTCTGATTTTCAGGTTGCCTGTAATATGCTGACTGCCAGTAATCATAAGGATAAGCATAATAGTAATAATCATAAGCACTGCTTAAATAATAATCTGGGTAATAATAGCCACACCAATCCCAGAGCGTCCAAGGTCTCCAGGTATAGTAGCCCATGTAAAAATTCCAAGCTACCCAAGCTGGAGCAAAAGCAGAGCCCGGCAGCCATATCCAGCCGTATTTTTTGTCCCAGAGCCAGAGGCCCAAATGATAGGGAACCCAACCCCAGCTTTCCTCAGGCACCCAGAAGAGCTGCCCTTGAATCTCTCTCCACTGACCATAAAAATAAGGCTGCCATCTCCCCCAAGGATAATAATCATTATAGTTAGGACGCCAGACATAACCGTAGAGACTGTTCCAGACCCATTCACCATAAACATTAGAGTATTTCTGAGCAAAATAAAAAACTGCTGGGGGCAATTTCTGGATAGGTTGGGGTAGAAAACTTTGTCCTTGATGAAGTGTCTTAAATTTTTCATTTATAACCTTATTCCAGAGTTCAAAATCAATCTCAGGTTCATACTTACCCAAAGTAATCTGGTCACTGGGGGAAACAGTCAGTCTCTGCAGTTTTTTAATCTTTTTTTTATGAAGATGCTCTTCGTCAGCTCCATATAAGACTTCAGCTTTTCCCAGCTTAACCTGGATATCTGTTTGACCATCCAAACCGGCCTGGACAATCGCTACTGTTTTATGGTCCATTTTGACTGCTGCCTTAGTTGTTATCACCTGGAATAGCTCTCGAGAATTGTACTTCTTGTACATAACATAAATTTGTCCTTTCTTAAGAATAAGGTTAGTTAACTTCTTTCGTGAACTAAGGCTCTGAGCCAGAATAGTTTCAATCTTTAATTCAGTATTGTGATCAAGCCTGATTATAGTCCCTGTATCAAACTGAATTTCACATCTCCGCTTGGCCGGAGTTATAATGACATCTCCTGTTGTTAAGGGGAGGTTTAAAACCGCTACTTCAGGTATTTTTTTCCCTTCTCTTAAAACGACGGGGTCTTGACCATCATTCATAACTTCGCTGTAGCTTATGTGGCCAAAATATATTTCAGTCTTGGGAGAATAAACATAGTCATAATTGGAATTAGCCAAAAGGAGAGCTGGCAGCAAAGAAAAAACAGCCAACAAAACTATGAAGCTTGTCCTTTTTAAGTTCATCTGCATTTCTTGATAATTATTTTATATTATTCTTTCAAAATATACAAATATATATGCAATATATATGCCAAATTTCTATAGTAAAAATTGCGGTTTTATCTCAATTTTTGTCCTCTCTTTTTTAGCAATTGTATCCTAAAGAAGACAAAGGGGCTCTTTGACGAAAAGTGGGTAATATACACATATAATAGTCAGCAGACGGGGTCAGACCTTCATAAGTTTCATAAATTATGCTTCTCTATTGATATATTTCGTCGGTCTGTAGGGGACAAAAGTTATTACAATTATTGTAAAAATTAAAGTTATGAAACTTATGAAGGTCTGACCCCACCTGGAATTCACAGACAAAGGTTGACTTTCAGACGAAAAACAAATTAGAATAAGATATCTTAAAAAAAAATTTAATAATTTAAGGGGAGGTGTTTATGAAAATAACACTTAGTGTCTTAAAAGCTGATGTTGGAAGCATTGGAGGTCATATAACTCCCAGCCAAGCATTGATCAATGAAGTTAGGAATTTCATCCAGGAAAATGGCAAAAATTTATTAATCGATTTCTATCTCAGTCATACTGGTGACGACATCGCTATTTTATGCACTCATGAAAGAGGTCGACTGGACGAAAAGATTCATAAATTGGCCTGGGATGCTTTCCTGGCTGGGACAGCTATGGCCAAAAAACAAGGCCTTTATGGAGCTGGCCAGGATCTATTGAAAGACGCCTTCAGCGGCAACATAAAAGGCATGGGCCCTGCTGTAGCTGAAATGGAATTTGAAGAGCGTCCCAATGAGCCCTTTGTCTTTTTTGCGGCTGATAAAACTGATCCAGGTGCTTATAATTTACCCTTCTACCTGGCTTTTGCTGATCCTATGTACTGTGCCGGCTTAATTTTAAGCCCAAAAATGAGTGATGGCTTCAGCTTTCACATCATAGATGTGGCCTACACAGAAAAAGATAAAATAATCGAACTTAATGCGCCTGAAGATCTGTATGACATTGCTGCCCTTCTCCGGGACAATGAAAGATACGTCATTGAAAGCATTTATTCCCGCCGGACTGGCAATAAAGCGGTAGCTATTTCGACCACTCGTTTACACAATATTGCTGGTAAATATACAGGCAAAGACGATCCGGTGGCTTTAGTCCGGGTCCAGGGTGAATTTCCCGCTACAGGAGAAGTTCTGGCTCCTTTTCATATCGGACATTTTGTGGCCGGGTTTATGAGAGGAAGCCATAATGGACCTCTGATGCCTTGTAAGCTGAACACTACCATTTCCTTCTTCGATGGTCCGCCTGTAGTTACTGGAGCTGCCTTTTGTGTCAAAGATGGTAAATTAACTGAACCGGCTGATGTTTTCGACCACCCCTACTGGGATTATGTCCGTACTAAAATTTCTGAAAAGGCCACGGCCATCAGGAGACAAGGATTTTCAGGAGCAGCTATGCTTCCTTATAGTGAGCTGGAGTATGGCGGTATTGTCCAAACACTCGAAAAACTGGATAAAAAATTTAAACTAAGAGATTAAAACCAGCTATCACAAAATAAATTGGAAATTATAGGCTGGCTTTGAACTAAGACTTTTAAATAAAATTTTAAACTCGAACCTCAAATATAAAGGCCTTAATCGAAGTCTTTTTCTAAGTTGATTATAAGCCATCAAAAATGAAAAAATATAAAAATCCAATCCCCACAGTGGATATTATAATTGAGATGGAAAGAGAAGAGGGAAAGGAGGGAATTGTTCTCATTAAAAGGAAAAACCCTCCTTACGGGTGGGCCCTCCCGGGAGGATTTGTTGACTATGGAGAATCCTTAGAACAAGCTGCGGTAAGGGAAGCAAAAGAAGAAACATCTCTTGATGTGAAGCTTTTATACCAGCTCCATACTTACTCTGATCCGCAGCGGGATCCTCGCCAGCATACAATCTCGACCGTTTATGTAGCCAAAGCTCAAGGCCAACCCAAAGCTGCAGACGATGCTCAACAAATTGGTATTTTTGCCCCTGAAGAAATCAACTTTCCCCTTGCCTTTGACCACCAGCAAATTTTAAAAGACTATTTCCAACAAAAAAGAAACAAAAATATAAAAAATAAGGAGGAATAAATGGGAGGAGGTATCTATCACGAATCAATTGATAAACTCAGCCCGGAAACAGTAGATCTCCATCGAGCTTTAAATTCTCTGATTGAAGAATTAGAAGCCATCAACTGGTATCAACAGCGAGTAGATGCTACAGACAATAAAGAGTTAAAAGAAATATTAGCCCATAACAGAGATGAAGAAAAAGAACATGCGGCCATGATTCTGGAATGGATTAGACGAAATGATCAAGCTATGGCTAAAGAATTAAAAACTTATCTTTTTCAGTCAGGAAACATTACTGACTTAGAAGAAGAGGAAAATGACTGAGGAAAGAGCATAAAAAGGGCTTTTCTCCAAGCAGATTAAGGTTGAATTATAAGAGCAGAAATTATATTATTACTGGCCATAAATTAGATAGATAGGGATGAAGAGAAAAAAAGAACAAAAGCAAAAGTCAGAACCGGAGACCCAGCTGAGAGAAATTTGCAAGGTTTGGGGACCAGCAGAGGCTGAGGTCATAAAAAGTTTTTTGGAAAGTCATGGTATTTCCTGCCTTTTCCGGGGACAGGTGGTCCAATCTGTACATCCTTTTTCAGCTGATGGACTAGGGGAAATAAAGATATTGGTTACTGAAAAAAACTATTCCTTAGCCAAAAAACTCCTGACCCAAAAAGAAAAGCTCTGAATAAAAATCTTTTTCCCTTCCCTTATTAATCTTCCCGCTTTTTCTCGTGCCAAATATAGTGCTTAAGCCTAGGTCTCTACTATATATGGAAAAATATAGAAAATAAAAAAAATAAATGGATTTTTTTTATATTTTTTTCTTGACATTGGTTTATTTCTTCCATATATTTTAGGAAAAAACGGGACGAAACGGGACAAAGTGGGAAATTCGTTAATTGGAAGTTATTCAGCCAGGTTTGATAAGAGCGGCCGCATTAAAATTCCGGAAAAATTTCGAGCAGCCATTGAAGAGGAATACGGAAAAGAACTTTTTATAACTTCTCTAACTGATGAAGCAGTCCAAGTTTATCCCCTTTCTGTCTGGGAAGAGTTAACGGGCATTGCCAATGAAGGAGCCCTTCATCTTAAGCCCACGGTCAGGAAATTCATGCTTAGAGTCAACAGAAAGGGAATGAAATACAATATAGATTCTAAAGGCCGGATCTTAATTAATCAATCACTGAGAGAAAAAGCTAAATTGGAGGACGAAGTCGAAGTTATTGGTCTTTCCAATCATCTGGAAATCTGGAACAAAGACATTCTTGATGAAGCCCTAGAAGAAAAGCCTCTGACCAATGAAGATTTTGAAAATATGGCCGAGCTCCTCCCTCAGGAAAAAAATAAATGACTACAGGCGTTCATACTCCTGTCCTTTTAGAAGAAGTAATGGACTATTTGGCTGTAGCCAGAGAGGGAATTTATGTCGATTGTACTCTGGGGCTTGCTGGCCATGCCTTACAAATCGTAAAAAGGAATCCAAAAGCATTCCTTATTGGTTTTGATATCGATAAAAGTTCCCTTCTCTTAGCTAAAAAAAAACTCAAGCCTTATGCCAATAGAGTTGAACTCTATCATTCAGATTTCAGGTATCTGCCTGATCTTAATATTGATTTCTCCCATATTAGAGGAGTACTCCTTGATCTGGGGCTTTCTTCTTTCCAACTTGATTCTCCCCAAAGGGGATTCAGCTTCAATCAAGAAGGACCACTCGATATGAGAATGGATTTACGTCACAAAGTCACCGCTTCAAAATTAATAAATAAATATCCAGAACATAAGCTTGCCCAGCTTTTTTTAGAATATGGCGAATTCAGACAGGCAAAAAAACTGGCTAAAGAAATCGTCCGCCAGCGAAAAATCAAAAAAATAGAAACAACCACCGAGCTACGTCGCCTTGTGGAAAAAATATGTCCTTCAAGACCCCAAAAAGGTAAAATCCATCCGGCCGCTAAAGTCTTTCAAGCCTTGCGTATCGAGGTTAATCATGAGTTGAAGGGTCTTGATAACTTTTTGATAAAAATAATCAACAAGCTACCTCCCTCAGCACGATTAGTAGCTATTTCTTTTCACTCCTTAGAAGACAGAATAATTAAACATACCCTGGCCGAGCTAGCCTCTGGAGTAAATACTCAGCCTTTGCTCAAAATTTTAACCAAAAAGCCGGTAGTCCCTACAACGGAAGAAATTTCTCTCAATTTTAGAGCCAGGTCAGCCAAACTAAGGGCAGCCGAAAGAATCTAATGGTTAGGAAAAAACTTAACAAAAAAGAAATATTGATGGGCCTGGTTTTGACTGTTCTGGCCATGCTTGTTCTTATTTTTTACGTCTGGAACCAAATTGAATCGGTCAGATTGGGTTACAAGATAGGCCAGCTTGAAGAAAGACTTCTTACCCTTAGGAAAGAAGTAGAAAAGTTAGAGGCTGAAAAATCCTCACTCTTGGCTTTAGAAAAAATAGAAAAAATTGCTAAACAGAAATTAAAAATGGACAAGGTCAAAAAAGAACAAATTATTTATGATGAATTTAAACCTTGCCCATGATTTGTTCAATAGTAATCATTGCGAATTTGGAAATGATTACATGACAATAAGAAACAAATAATATCTAATGAGTAGTCTCTATCAAAAAAAGATAAAAAAAAGGACAATTATTTTTACTGTCTTTTCTTTACTATGGGTTACTGTTATCATTTTCCGTCTTGTTCAACTTCAAGTTTTGAAACATAATCAGCTAAAAGCTGAAGTTAATGTCCAGAACAGAAGTATTCATACCATTCAGCCCAAGAGGGGAACCATCTATGACTGCCAAGGAGAAATTTTGGCCCGAAGTATCCCCACCCCTTCTATCTATTACACACCTTTAAAAGATGAATCGCCAGAAAAGCAAATATTAAAGATTAAGAAATTAAAAACAGTCATCAGCCTCTCCAATCAAGATTTACAAAAAATCAAAAAAAGAATAAAAGCTGACGTCCCTTTCATCTGGGTAAAAAGGAAAATTACCCCAGCCCAAGCCCAAAAGGTAAAAAAACTTCATTTAAAAGGGATTCACTTTACTGAAGAAACAAAAAGATTTTATCCCCAAGGAAGACTGGCTGCTCAAATCTTGGGAAGAGTGGATATCGACGACTCGGGAGCATCAGGAGTAGAACTTAAATATAATTCTCAGCTAGCAGGCAAGAAGGGTAAAAGGCTTATCTTAAGAGACGCCAAGCAAAGAAAATACCACTTTGAAACCCTCGAGGAGCCTGTTCCAGGAAATGATCTCGTTTTAACCATTAACAGCACCATTGAATACATTGCCGAGACTGAATTAGCCAAAACTGTAAGAGAAAAAAAAGCTAAGTGGGGAACTGTTATCATTAGCAATCCTGTCTCTGGAGAAATCCTGGCTATGGCCAATTATCCCACTTATGACCTCAACCATCTCCCTTCCAATCCATTACTTATAGACAGGATCCAGGCTATCCATAACATTTTTGATCCTGGCTCAACTTTCAAGATAGTTACAGCAGCCGCAGCCATGGAATCTAAATCGGTAGCTTTAGATCAGGTTTTTGATTGCAGCAGCCAGGTTATTTCCCTAGCTGGCAAGACTTTCAGAGATTACCATAAATTTGGCTTGCTTTCCTTTCCTGAAGTCATTATTCATTCTTCCAACGTAGGCACCATTCAAATTGGTCAGCAGATAGACTCCAAAGTTCTTTATCAGACAATAAAATCTTTCGGATTTGGCCAAAAAACTGGAATTGACCTGCCGGCCGAAGAAAAAGGACTTCTTAGGCCTCCCAACCAATGGTCAAAAATATCAAAGGCTTCCCTTTCTATTGGCTATGAAATTTCTGTAACTGCCCTTCAAGTTCTCCAAGCCATCAACACTGTTGCTAATAAAGGAGTAGTAGCCAAGCCTAAAATTGTCAAAGCTATGCTCTCCTCCAATAAGCAGACGACGGGTGAACCAGCCTATTACCGAAGGGTTATCTCTGAATCAACGGCCAATACCTTGATCTCAATCTTAAAAAAAGCAGTAGAGGGAGGCACAGGTCAGGCCGCCCAAATTAAAGGCTACAACATTGCTGGCAAGACAGGAACTGCCCAAAAATTTAATCCCGTCACAGGTCGCTATTCTTCATCTTCTCATACAGCTTCTTTTGTAGGTTTTGTCTGGGATAAAAAGCCCATTTTCTCGATGATTGTGGTCATTGATGATCCTCAGGGACAGTACTACGGAGGTCAGGTCTCAGCCCCAATTTGGCGGCGCATTGCCAGCCAGATTCTCCGCTACCTGGGAATACCACCTCAACTCGAAGGAACAAAGACAATAATCGCCGCCAATCCCTGGAGATTAGAAAACTGATGAAACTTAAAGATTTGTTAGCCGGAGTCTCCATTTTGGATTTTGCCGGCAACCAAGACCAAGAAATTAAAGGACTAGCCTACTCTTCCAAAGAAATAAAACCTGGATTCCTGTTTGCTGCTTTAAAGGGAGAGAAAACAGATGGCTACCTCTTTATCCATGAAGCCAATCAGAAAGGAGCTGTGGCTTTTTTAAGCGAAAGAGAAAGCCCCCAAAACTTTAATAAAAGCTGGATCCAAACTGCTGATGCTCGTCTAGCACTGGCTCTTTGCTCGGCTAATTTCTACGCTCATCCTTCCCAAAAAATGAAAGTTGTGGGTATAACTGGAACCAAGGGAAAGACTACGGTGACTTATTTGCTGGAAGCTATCTTAAACAAAGCTGGCTACGCCCCTGGCGTTATTGGCACCATATCCTATCGAGGGCCGGGGATAAAAATAAAAGCCCAAAGAACCACTCCAGAAGCTCCTGATCTCCAGAAGATTCTAAGCCAAATGGCAACCGGAGGAGCCACTCATTGCCTGATAGAAGTTTCCTCCCATGCCCTAGAGTTAAAACGAGTGGCGTGCATCGGTTTTGATGTAGCTGTTTTTACTAATTTAAGCGGCGAACACCTTGATTATCATCACTCTATGGACAACTACTTTGCAGCCAAAAAAAAACTTTTCTTTCTTAATAAGAAAAAGCGAATGGCTGTCATCAATATAGATGACTGGTGGGGGAAAAAGCTAATAGAAGAAGTACCAACAAGTGTCATATCTTATGGGTTGGAAAAGAAAGCCATCATCCAAGCTCAAAAATACAGCCTTAATGATCGTGGCCTCAAACTCCAAGTTAAATACCCTGGGGGAATAGTAAACCTCTCCTCTCCCCTGCTCGGGCTTCCAAATATTTACAACATCTTAGCAGCAGTGGCCACCGCTTTAACCCTCAGCCTCCCCTTGCCAGCTATTCAACAAGGTATATCTTCTCTTCAGGGTGTACCAGGACGATTCGAAAAAATAAAAAATTCTCAAGGTTTAAATATCTTTGTCGATTACGCCCATACCGATGATGCCCTCCGAAATTTGCTGGAAACAGTCCGCAAATTTAATCCTCCCCGTATTATCTTAGTTTTCGGGGCTGGAGGCGACCGCGATAAAAGCAAAAGAAAGAGAATGGGAAAAGTAGCCAGCCAGTTGGCAGATTGGACGATCATCACCACAGACAATCCCCGCTCAGAAGATCCTCTGGCCATTATTGCCGAGATCGAACAGGGTTTCATGACAGAGGGTTCAAAGAAATATGAAATCGAACCTGATCGAAGAGCTGCTATCCACAAAGCTCTTCTTATGGGGAAAAAAGGAGATTATATCTTAGTGGCCGGCAAGGGCCATGAAGATTATCAAATAATCGGCCGCAGAGTTATTCCCTTTGATGATGGCTGCGTCATAAAAGAAATTCTCAAAGAGATGGAGTCCAAAGACATTGGTTAATCTAAGTTTAGAGCAAATTGCTGTTAAAACTGGGGGAGTTATCCTTCAAGGTTCTCCTTCCCTTATTTTCACCAGATTCAACATAGATTCCCGGAAGACAGAACCAGGGGAACTTTTCTTTGCTTTAATAGCCAACCGAGATGGACATGATTTTGTAGTAGAGGCTATCCGCAAGGGAGCCGCAGCCGCCGTAATTTCAAGAAAAATCGATTCCCTACCCAGCCAGGTGGGTCTGATCAAAGTCAAAGATACTCTTTCGGCTCTCCAACAGTTGGCTGCTCATGTTCTTTCCGAGCATCGAGTGAAGGTAGTAGGCATAACTGGTAGTTCTGGCAAAACAACCACCAAAGAATTTGCAGCCCAGTTGTTGAAACCAGTTTTTAATGTTCTTAAATCCAAGGGAAATTTCAACAACCAAATCGGCCTTCCTCTATCTCTGCTTAGCCTGAACGACAAGCATGAAGTGGCTGTGCTGGAAATGGCCATGAGTGCTCCCGGGGAGATCATGGATCTGACTAAAATTGCCCCACCAGATATAGCTGTCATTACCAATATCAACCCTGTCCATCTCCAATTTTTTAAAAATATTGAGGAAATTGGAGCAACTAAAAAAGAAATACTGGAAGGAACAAAGCCAGAAGGAGCAGCCGTTCTCAATGGAGACGACTCTCGGGTAAAAAATATCTCCAAAGATTGGAAGGGAGAAAAAATATTTTTCGGCCTCTCATCTCAATGCCAGATAAGAGCAGAACAAGTAAAGAAATGTGGCTTTAAAGGAATGAAATTTGATTTTGTTTACGGCCACTTTCATAAACAAGTTGATTTTCCATTTTTTTATGAAAGCTTCCTTTACAACTTCCTAGCGGCCGCGGCTATTGCATTTAAGCTGAAGGTGCCTTTTGAGGCTCTCCTTAGTCAAATAAAAAAATTAAAGCCTCTTCCAGGTAGAGGTGTTCTTATTCGCCTTAAAAAAAACATTAAAATCTTTGATGAATCTTATAATTCCAATCCTAAGGCTCTGGAGGCAGCCCTAAGGGGGCTATCCAGTTTGCCCGGCCGCAGAAAAGTAGCTGTCTTAGCAGATATGTTGGAGTTGGGAGCAAAAGAGGTTGAATTTCATCGCCAGGCTGGAAAACAGGTGAGCAAATGGGGATGGGATAGGTTGATAGCTATAGGCCCTTTAAGTATTCACTTGGCCGAAGGAGCTATGGCCGCCGGTTTGAGAAAAAATCAGATCCATATTTTCCAAAATTCAGAGGAGGTGGCCGCTCAAATATGGTCTCTGGTTGAGGAGGGAGATTTTATCCTAGTTAAAGGTTCAAGAAAAATGGAGACAGAAAAGATCATCGAGAAATTGAAATCAGGAGAGAATTAGAATGTTATATTACCTCCTGGTACCGCTCAAACAATACTACATTTTCTTTAATGTCTTCCGCTACATAACCGTCAGAACTGCTCTGGCCGGCATCACTGCTCTATTGATGAGCTTTATCCTTGGACCCCTGGCTATTAAGTTCCTCAAAAAATATCATCTTGGTGAAGAAATAAGAGCCGAGGGCCCTCAATCTCATTTGCAAAAAAAAGGCACTCCTTCTATGGGAGGATTGCTCATCATAGGCTCAACCATTATCCCCACTCTCCTTTGGGCTAATTTAAGCGATGTCTATCTCTGGATAGCCATGGGCACTATGATCTGCTTCGGCCTTTTAGGCTTTTGGGATGATTATCTTAAAATAAAGAAAAAGAACTCAGGCCTTATCATCCGCCGTAAATTAATTTTCCAAATAATATTAGCAACCCTCGTGGCCGCTGTCCTTGTTTATTTAGGATTTCAAGGAGAATTCAGCCTGCGCTGGCAGCTTCCCTTTTTCAAAAAATGGGCCCCTTATCTAGGCTGGTTTTACCTTCCCTGGATTATGTTCATAGTTGTTGGCTCCTCCAATTCTGTTAACCTGGCTGACGGTCTGGACGGCCTGGCCATTGGCTTGACTCTTATCAGCGCCAGTGCCTTCACTGCTCTTTCCTATATTGCAGGCCATGCGCTCTGGTCTCAGTATTTAAATATTGCCCGGGTCCCCCGGGCAGCCGAATTAACTATTTTTGTAGGCGCTATGTCAGGAGCCTGTCTTGGTTTTCTTTGGTATAACTGTCATCCCGCCCAGCTCTTTATGGGTGATGTTGGAGCTCTGTCCCTTGGAGCCACTATCGGCATTGTTTCTATTTTAATCAAACAGGAATTCTTGCTTTTTATGGTAGCTGGTGTTTTCATCCTGGAAGCGCTGTCAGTTCTTCTTCAAATAGCTTATTTTAAGATAACAGGAGGCAAAAGGATATTTAAAATGGCTCCTCTCCATCATCACTTTGAGCTTTTAGGCTGGTCAGAAGAAAAGATCGTGGTTCGTTTCTGGATTGCGGCTGTCATCTTCGCTCTTTTTAGTCTGACCACTTTAAAGTTGAGATAAAATGAACCTCAAAGGTAAAAAAGTATTGGTTGTCGGCTTGGGAAAAACAGGCGAGGCGCTCTGCCGTTTTCTGCTTTCAAAGGAAGCCATTGTTAAAGTAAGTGATAAAAAAAGTGCCCAAGAATTAGGGGCTAAAATTTCTTTCTGGGAAGAGAAAGGAATTACCATTGAAACAGGAGAGCACAGACTCCAATCTTTTCTAAAAGCAGATTTAATTGTACCCAGTCCTGGAGTGCCTCCGATCGCTCCCCTCCAAAGGGCAGCCAGTAATGGTGTAAAAATCATATCTGAAATAGAGCTTGCTTCCAGATTTTTAAAAGGAAAAATAGTCGGTATAACCGGCTCTAATGGAAAATCAACCACGGCCGCCCTTACTTTTAAAATCCTTAAAGAGGGAGGGCTGCCAGCCTATTTAGCGGGAAATATCGGCACCCCTCTTATCAGCTTTGTCCAAAATAGTAAGCAAGAGGATATATACGTCACAGAAGTCTCTAGCTTTCAGCTTCAATATATTGAGCAATTCAAAGCAGATATAGCCGTTTTCCTTAATGTTTCGCCTGACCATCTTGATTGGCACCCCAGTTTTTCTGACTATTATCAAGCCAAAACAAAACTTTTAACTTTTCAGAACGGAGAAGAAAGAGCTATTCTCAATCGAGACGATCCTCTTGTCTGGAATTTACATTCACAGCTAAAATCAAAAATTTATGCGTTCAGCCAAAAGAAAAAGGTAAATCCTGGCTGCTTTCTCCAGGGCCAACAGCTAATAATTAGCAACGGCGGCCAGCAGCCACTTTTAGAAACTTATCAAATTCCTCTCTTAGGAAGTCATAACTTAGAAAATGTCATGGCCTCGGCCTTAGTCGGCCACCTTCTTTCCATCTCGCCCCAGACAATAAGCAACTCAATTAAAAGTTTCAAGGGGCTCGAACATCGTTTAGAATGGGTAACCTCAATAAGAGGAGTGGATTTTTATAATGATTCTAAGGCAACCAATGTCGAGGCTGCACTAAAATCAATTCAGAGTTTTAAGGCAAATATTATTCTTATTTTAGGAGGAAGAGACAAAGGAGGTGATTTTACAAAACTGGCTAAATCCATCCAGGAACGAGTAAAAAACATCATCTTGTTGGGGGAAGCTGCCCAAAAAATAAAAATGTCTTTAAAAAACATAGTCCCCATGAAAGAGGTCTCATCTTTAAAAGAAGCGGTTAAGGCTGGTTTTGAAACTGCCCGTTCAGGAGAAGTTGTCCTCCTGGCTCCAGCTTGCACTAGTTTTGACATGTTTAACAATTTCGAAGAAAGAGGCCGAGTCTTTAAGCAAGAAGTATTATCTCTCAAAAGAACAGCCAAAAAAGGGGAAACTTAAAAATGGAAATTTTTCGACCCTACGGTTTTGACAAGATTCTTTTACTGACCATCCTCAGTATGATTGCAATTGGCCTGCTGATGGTTTTCAGTTCCTCCGGAATTCTGGCCAGCGAAAAATATCATCAGCCGTTTTATTTCTTTATAAACCAAATCATAGTGGCTGGCCTAGGTATTATTCTAATTGCCTTTATAATTTCTGTAAGAAAACCTCTATATCAAAACTCTTATGTTATCTATGGGCTTTTATTTCTTTCCATCTTCCTCTTAGCTCTCTGTTTTTTTATGCCTGCCGTAGGCAATACCAACCGCTGGATTCAATTTTTTGGCCTTAGATTTCAGCCCTCGGAACTGGCCAAGCTAAGCTTGATTCTCTTTCTAAGCTGTTATCTAGGGCAAAAAAAAGATAAGCTGCAAGAATTTCGTGCTCTTATTTTTCCTTTGACTATTCTTTTCCTTTTTATCTTATTGATAATCAAGGAGCCGGATTATGGAACAGCCCTTTTAATCTGTGTTATCTGTTCAGTACTCCTTTTTATAGGGGGAGTTAGACTTAAACACTTTCTTATTTTGGGAACGAGCTCACTCTTACTTTTTACCTTTTACCTCTTTCATGCAAGCTACAGATTAAACAGAATTTTCGCCTTCCTTTCTCCGACTAAAGATCCTCAAGGTACTGGCTTTCAGGTCATCCAATCCAAGCTGGCGGTCGGCGCGGGAGGACTATTCGGGGTAAGCCTAGGGAAAAGCACGCAAAAGTTATTCTTTTTACCCTGCGCTCATACTGACTATATTTTTGCCATTGTTGGCGAAGAATTTGGGCTTATTGGCACTCTGGCTATTCTGACTTTATTTATCATTTTTTTATGGAGAGGAATAGTTATTTCCCTGCGAGCACCAACCCTCGTCAGCCAGCTAATTGCAGCTGGACTCACTCTGGCTATCTTTACTCAGGCCTTATTAAATATAAGCGTTGTCCTAGGATTAGGTCCACCCACCGGTCTTCCCCTGCCTTTAATCAGCTTTGGTCGTTCTTCTCTTCTCTGCACCTTGCTAAGTATTGGCATTCTCCTTCATATTTCCCAGAGAAGGAGCTACCGACGAAGTAAAAATGAATAAAAAGAGAATTATCATAAGCGGCGGTGGTACGGCTGGCCATCTCTACCCAGGACTGGCTGTAGGCCAGAAGCTAAAGGAAAAAAATCCCAACTTAGATCTTGTATATGTAGGCAGCAGTCGAGGGCTTGAGAAAAAGATAATGAACCATTATCAAGTTGATTTTATTCCCATGAAAATTGAAGGCTTAAAAGGAAAAGGACTGAAAATCATTAAATCTCTCTTCCTCATTCCTTTTTCTCTTTTAAAATCCTGGATTTTGTTGAAGCGTTTTAAACCTGATTTGGTGATTGGTGTAGGAGGTTACAGTTCAGGCCCAATTGTCCTCCTGGCCTCTTGGCTGAAAATCCCAACCCTGATCCTTGAGCAAAACCTAAAGCCAGGTTTTACCAACCGTCTTCTTATCCCCTGGATCAGAAAAGCAGTAGTGGCCTTTAAGGAAAGTTTACCGGCCTTCAAAGGAAAAGGCATTTTCATAGGCAATCCTGTTAGAGAAGAGTTTTATAATCTTCAACCCAAAGAAAAAGATAGCCATAAACTGACTGTCCTTATTTTTGGAGGCAGCCAGGGCAGCAATTTTTTAAATAAGGCAGTGGTCGAGGCTCTTCCCTATTTAAGCCAAGTCAAAAAAAACTTAATAATCCTCCACCAAACAGGAAAAAATGATTTAGAATGGGTTAAACAAAGCTATCAACAACACGGATTTAAAGATGTTGTCGTAGCTCCTTATTTTTATAACATAGATCAATATTTTCAAAAATCTGATTTAATTATAAGCCGTGCCGGAGCCACCACCATCGCTGAATTAATAGCCGCACGCAAGGCCTCGCTTCTTATCCCCTTTTCAAAAGCGACTGATAACCATCAGCTTCTCAATGCCAGATATTTAGAAAGAATGAAAGCGGCTGAAATTATGGTCGAAGAGGAATTAAGACCACCCCTTCTGGCCGAGAAAATAATAGATTTTCTAAAGAATAGAGCCAAGATAAATCAAATGGAGAAAAACCTGGAGGCTTTAAGCACAGAAAATGTAACCGAAAAAATTGCTTGCCTCTGTCTGGAAATGATGGAGGCTGGATGACAAGGAGTGACAATTGGTAAAGAAAATTTACAATAAGCTGAAACACATTCACATGATCGGAATCGGCGGGACAGGAATGAGCGGCATCGCTGAAGTCCTCCTTAACCTCGGCTACCAAGTTTCCGGCTCGGATATCACTGCCAACCAGGCCACTCAAAGATTGTCTATCTTAGGGGCCAAAGTATATATCGGCCATAAAGCTGAAAGAGTAGAAGGAGCTGATGTGGTGGTTATTTCCTCAGCTATCAAAGATGGCAATGTGGAAGTTGAAGAAGCCAGGAGGCGGAAAATACCTGTCATTCCCAGAGCAGAGATGCTGGCTGAGCTGATGAGAATGAAATATGGAGTAGCTGTGGCCGGCTCCCATGGTAAAACTTCTACTACGTCGATGATTGCTCACGTCTTAGAAGCTGGCGGTTTTGATCCCACCATCATCGTCGGCGGCCGCCTGAATACTGTCGGTGCCCACGCCAAGCTGGGCGCCGGAGATTTTATTGTGGCCGAAGCAGATGAAAGTGACCGCTCCTTCCTTTACCTCTCTCCCTTTATAGCAGTCCTGACCAACCTGGATGAGGAACATCTGGATCAGTACCAAAACGTTGAGGAGTTGAAGCGGACATTTGTTCATTTCGCTAACAAAGTCCCCTTCTACTGCCCTGTGATTCTCTGCCTGGATGACCCCAATCTCCAAAGTCTAATCCCTTCCCTTGACCGCAGGCTAATCACTTATGGCTCATCATCTCAAGCAGATATTTTTATCAGCCAGTTAAAATTTAAAAATTTCTCAAGTTCTTCTATCCTCTTTTGGAAAGGAAAAGAGCTGGGAGAACTAAGACTTAATGTTCCCGGAAAACACAGCGTTTTTAACGCCATGGCTGCGGTAGGGGTTGGTCTGGATCTGGAAATACCGGTTCCCAAAATATTTAAAGGACTGGAAAATTATAAAGGCATAGGCCGCCGCTTTGAGTTAAAGAAGATAGTGGATGATATAATGATTATCGAAGATTATGCTCATCATCCAACTGAAATAAAAGCGACTCTGGAAGCAGCCAAAAACGGTTGGGGACGCAGAATTGTCGGCATTTTTCAACCCCATCGCTACAGCCGTCTCTCTTTGCTTATGAAAAACTTTGCCACTTCCTTTAACCAGGCAGACATCCTGCTTGTAACTGAAATCTACCCGGCTGGAGAAAACCCTATTCCAGGGGTAACAGGTGAAGCTCTTTATCAAGAAATAAAAAATTTTGGCCATAGAGATATCTTTTTTGAGCCAGACATGGTCAAAATTCCGGCTTTAGTTAAAAAAATCGTCAAACCCCAGGATATGGTGATTGTCATGGGGGCAGGAAGTATTTATCGTATTATTCCTGAAATTATTAAAGCCCTGGAAACTGAGAAAGGAATAAAAAAATAATGGCTGTTAATCTTAACTCAACTGTTAAATACCGCCCTCAATCTTTGCTTTCTAACTCTTTCAGCTTCAGGCGCCAGCAGGGAAAAATAAAAACTAAAAAGATTCAGAGAAAAATCAAAGTGAAATTTGGACACCTCGTATTGGCCTTCTTCTTCCTGGTTGGAATATTCGTCCTTATCCAGCAAATATATCTCTTTCTCATTTCCTGGAACTACTTCGAGGTCAAAAACATCGAAGTTGTCTGCCAAAAGACTGAACTCCAACAACAAATAAAGGAATCTTTACAGGGAAAAGAGATGGGAAATATCTTTCTTCTCAACATAGAACGGCTCCAAAATCAACTGGAAAGAAACAGTTGGGTAAAAAGTGTTTATATCAGAAAAATATTTCCGGCTTCGTTGAAGATAAATATTGAAACCAGAAAGCCGCTGGCCGTCATTAAGCAAGATAATTTTTATCTCATAGATAGAGATGGGGTTTTCCTGGAAAAAATCAACAGACAAGATTATAGTGACCTGCCTCTTCTGGTCGACTCTAATAATTTTCAGCAAGATTTCAAAGATAAGCTCTGTTTGGCCTGGGTTTGTCTGGACAGTTTGCTACCCTCTCAAAGAAATAGAGTTGAAGCTTTAGACCTCTCAGATTATGAAAATGTATCGGTTAGGCTTAAGGGATTAGAAATGAAGCTCAAGCTGGGCTGTGACCATTTCTCTGAAAAGCTGAGTTTTTTTCAAGATTATCTTTCCAAGCTGGAGAAATTTAGACCGCTCGAATATGTAGATCTTCGTTTTGAGGACCGTCTCTACCTTAAACCACTACTGCCCCAGCTGGCCAGTCTTAATTCCAATTCAGAAAAGGAGGAAAAATAATGCCAAAAAATTCTTATATTGTCGGCTTTGACATCGGGACCAAAAAAGTAGCAGCTATTATTGGCGAAATTACCGAAGAGAAAAAAATAGAAATTATAGGTATTGGCTCAGCCGATTCCAAAGGCCTGAGAAAAGGAGTGGTTGTTAACTTGGAAGCTACAGTAGAGGCCATCAAAAAAGCTCAAGAAGAAGCGGAGTTGATGGCTGGAGTGGAAATTGATTCAGCTTTTATCGGCATTTCAGGGGCTCACATAAAAAGTTTTAATTCTCGGGGAGTGATTGCTGTCTCCGGCAAGAATAAAGAAATCAGCCGTGAAGATATCAGGCGAGTAATCGACCAGTCAAAAGCTGTCTCTATTCCTCCTGATAGAGAAATTATTCATATTATTCCTCAGGAATTTGTGGTTGATGAGCAGGATGGAATTAAAGACCCTCTGGGTATGAGCGGCATCAAGCTGGAAGTTAATGTCCACATTGTCACCGGAGCTATTACTTCTGTCCAGAACTTAAGAACCTGTGTGGCCCGGGCCGGGATTGAAATCAAACAGGTCGTCCTCAATCAGATCGCCACCAGTAATTCTACTCTAACCCATGATGAAATGGAATTGGGGGTAGGTCTGATTGATATCGGCGGCGGCACCACTGAAATCGCTATTTTTGAACGTGGAAGTCTCTGGTATACCTCCATTATTCCTATTGGCGGTGATAACTTCACCAACGACATTGCTGTCGGTCTCAGGACTCCCATCCCTGAAGCTGAAAAAATCAAAAAGAAATTTGGCTGTGTGACTTCGCCTCTTGAAGATGAACAGGAAACAATAGATGTGCCTTCAGTTGGACGGGGCAAAAAGCCGCGGATTGTTTCCCGCCAGCTCTTGGCTGACATCATCCAACCGCGAGCTGAAGAAATTTTTCGTCTGGTCGATAACGACGTCAAGCGCATGGGGTATGAAAAATCTCTTAATTCAGGGATTGTTCTCACTGGGGGTACAGCTCTTCTTGATGGTCTGGAAGAGATTGCTGAGGAAATCTTTGATTTACCGGTAAGACGAGGCGACCCCAGTGGCGTCGGCGGTCTGGTCGATAGAGTAAGCACACCTGACTATGCCACAGCGGTCGGGCTCGTCCTTTATGGATATAATCAATTGAAAGAGAAAGGTTTCTCTAAAGATAGAAAAAAAGGTTTTTGGGCCAAAGTCAAAGACTGGCTCAAAGAAGCATAGGAGGAAAAATGAATGAATCAATAAAAGGGAAATTAAAATTTCATCTAGTTGAGGAGCGTTTTGGAGCTAAAATCAAAGTAATAGGCATCGGAGGAGGAGGAGGCAACGCCGTAAACAGGATGATCGAAACCAGGATTGAAGGAGTAGAATTTATAGCTGTCAATACTGATCTTCAAGCGCTGAGCACCAATAGAGCAGGCACTAAGGTTCAAATTGGAGCTGAACTTACTAAGGGGCTGGGCTCAGGAGGTAGGCCTGACATCGGCAAACAAGCAGCCATGGAAGATACCGAAAAACTCAGCGAACTCATCCAAGGTGCTGATATGGTTTTTCTGACCGCTGGCTTAGGTGGAGGAACAGGCACCGGAACAACACCTGTTTTGGCCAAATTGGCCTCAGAAATGGATATTTTAGCTATTGCTATTGTTACCCTTCCTTTTGAATTCGAAGGCAAAATAAGAGCCAAACAGGCCGAAGACGGCTTAACTGAACTAAAATCTGTGGTAGATACGGTCATCTCAATACCCAATGAAAGGCTTCTCCAGACAGTCAACCTGGATACCTCCATTCAGGATGCTTTCAAAATGGCTGATGATATTTTACGCCAGGCAGTCCAGGGTATTTCTGATCTTATAACAAGACCGGGACTGATTAATCTTGATTTTGCTGATGTCAAGTCTATTATGAAGGGCATGGGCATGGCCTTTATGGGAACAGGCATAGCTTCAGGAGACAACAGAGCCGTTGATGCTGCCCAAAAAGCTATCTCAAGTCCCCTTCTGGTCGACACCTCCATTGAAGGGGCTCAAGGAGTGCTGATTAACATCACTGGTGGCAAAGACATAACCCTTCATGAAGTATCCAAAGCTTCTGAGCTAATCCATAGCCTGGCCCATCCTGAAGCTAATATCATTTTCGGAACAGTCATTGATGAAAACATGAAAGAAATGGTCAAAGTGACTGTAATTGCTACCGGGTTTGAGACCTCGGCCCGAGAAGTCATGGGTAGCGAAGAGTATGCTTCTTCACATTCAGAAACTCCTCCTCCCTTCGAAGTCCAAAAAGAAACGCCTCCTTATGTTTTTGAACCCAAAGGAAGTGAAGTTCTCTGGAATAAGCCTGCCTGGGAAAAGCGCTGGGAACCTTATGAGACACCGTCCTTTATCCGCAAAAACAAACATACTCCGCTGCGAAAAAACACTCATGAGATCAGCTGATCTTATTGTTAGCAACTGTCATCAGCTCCTGACCTGTGAAGGGCCTCTGCCCAAGAGGAAGGAGGCCCTCCAGGATGTTGGCCTTCGAAAACAGGTCTGGATCGCTTCTCACCGGGGAAAAATAGTTTTTATCGGTAGCCAACAAGAATTCGAAAAAGGAGTCAAAGTAGAACAGAATGCTGAGATTATTGATGGCCGCAAATTAGTAGCTCTACCTGGCTTTGTTGACAGCCACACTCATCTCCCCTTTGCCGGCACTAGAGAAGAAGAATTTCTCTTGCGCCTTAAAGGCTATAGCTACCAGCAACTTGCCGAAAAAGGTCTGGGCATTCAAACCACAGTCAAAGCTACCAGGAAAGCATCCAGAGAAGAACTTGTCTTTCTTTGCCTGGAAAGGCTGGACAGTATGCTTCGTATGGGTACGACCATGGTTGAAGCTAAAAGCGGCTATGGCCTTAACCTCCAGGACGAAATTAAACAGCTCCAGGCTATAAAAGAAGCAAACCAAATTCATCCAGTGGATGTGGTCGCTACCTTCATGGGAGCTCATGAAGTTCCGCCTGAGTATAAAAAGCATAAAAATGGTTATATTGAGCTTCTTATTCATGAAATTATGCCTGAAGTAAGGAAAAGAAATCTGGCCGAATTTTTTGATGTTTTCTGTGAGGAAAGCGTCTACTCAGTAGCCGAAAGCAGAAAGCTCATCCGGGCAGCTAAAAAGGAAAGCTTTAAAATCAGAATTCACGCGGATGAATTCTCAGCCCTGGGTGGAGCCGAATTGGCCGTAGAGGAGGGAGCTTTTTCAGCTGACCATCTACTGGCCGTGACTGAGACAGGTATTAAAAAATTAGCTGCTAGTAAAACAGCAGCCACCCTACTGCCAGCCGTACCTTTTTTTCTGAGGCAGAAGAAGCAAGCTCCAGCCCGCCAACTTATTGATGAGGGAGCAATTGTGGCTCTGGCTACCGATTTTAATCCAGGAAGTTCAATGACTGAATCCATGCTTTTTGTCCTCCAGCTAGCTGTCTTTACCATGAAAATGAGCGTTGAAGAGGCCCTCAATGCGGCCACAGCCAATGCCTCTTATGCTCTGGGCCGCGACAAAGAAGTTGGCAGCCTGGAAGTCGGCAAAAAGATGGATCTCATCCTGGCTGAAATACCCAATTATGCCTTCCTTTTTTACCACCTGGGAGTCAACCCCATCAAATACGTCATCAAAAACGGTAAGGTGGTAGTTAAAGAAGGGAAGATAGTTAGACCCTCTTAACCATCAATTAATTTCAGTCAAGCTCTTCTTGACAAATATGGGCAAATCCGATAGGTTACCTGCCCCCTTAATTAAGAAAAAATTAAAAGCCCAGTTCATTAAGAATATGGGTGGCACCTGAAAATTTATCAGTTACAAAAAGCACATAGCGAATATCAACACTTATCGTCCTCTGCAATTCAGGAATGACATAATAATCGCCTGTTACGCTCTCATAAGTCATATCAAAAACAATGCCAATCTGCTCTCCTTTAGCATTGAGGGTGGGTGAGCCAGAATTACCGCCGGTAACACTAGCTGTAGTCAATAAGCAAACGGGAATATCGCCCAGCTTCTTATCTACATAGGGCCCAAAGTCTCTTTTCTTATAAAGCTCTTTCATTTTCTCAGGCACATGAAAAGGAAAGTGACCGGTATCTTTCTCGATAACACCTTTAAGAGTCGTCTGAGGCAGGTAATAGACTGCATCTCGAGGAGAATAGCCTTCAACCAAGCCATAAGTAAAACGAATGGTGGAATTGGCATCAGGTGCTAACCTCCCTTTCTTCCACTTAAGTAAGGCTTCCAAATAAATCTTTTTTGAATCCTGTCTTTCCTGAGCCAGCACTTTGGCCTCTTCCCGCAGGATTTTCATCTCTTTTTCCAGCTCCGAAGCCAGATTTATGATCGGATCATTGAGCTTTAAAAGTTCTTCAGGCTTAAATTCTATATATTCTAAACGCTTCTTAGGATCAGCCAGAGTAGTCTTAGCATAAAGATTGTCAACAAAGCTGTCTATAGCTTGATGAGATTGTTTAGCCATGAGCTCTTTTAAAGCCATCGGTATTCTATCAGAAGGAACCTTCAAAAGTTTCTTAAGCTGGTGTTTAAAAAAAGCTTTGTCTGTCTCTAAATCATAGCCTCTTTCAGCCAGCTTAATGCTCATCTTTAGATAAGGCCAATCCCTTTTCTGATAGCCAGGTTCTCTCTCTAAATCCGGCTTCTGTCTTTCTTCTGCAATTCTGTAAACTAAATATCCCTGAGCCAGAAGGCTAGAGCCAAAATAGGAGCTGACAAGTTCGGAAAGAAGTGAATTTTTCCAGTAGAATTGCGAATATTTAGCCATGTAATCTTTTATCTCACTTAAAATTTTCTCATAAGCTGAATTCCTGGGGCTAAGACTATTAACCCACTTTAAAAACTCTTTCTCCCTGGCTTCTTTCCTCTCCAGCAGGGATATCTTTCTCATTCCTTCCAGCTTTCCCTGGTAATTTTTTAAAGAATTGTTGAGGCCTTTTATTTTGCTGGCGTATTTTATCTGAATTTCCTTCGAACTTTTCCCGGCTTCTTCATAAAAAGATATAATATCCTTGAAGTTTTTCATTCTTCCGGACATGACTTCCAGGTCAAACTCAACTTCAGCCAGAGTATAATTGCGGTAAGTCCTGCCTGGATAGCCCATAATAAAAGTAAAATCCTTGTCTTTAAACCCTTCCAGAGAAATCTTGAGCATGGATTTAGGCCTGTAAGGAATGTTATCTGGGCTATATTCTACTCCAACATTGTCTTTGGAAACATAAGCTCGCAGGAAAGAAAAGTCACAGGTATGGCGTGGCCACATCCAGTTATCGATATCTCCTCCAAAATTCCCCAGGTCGCGAGGAGGTGCATAGACAAGACGGATATCCTTTATTCTTTTGAAGCGGAAAAGATAGTATTTGTTGCCATTGTAAATAGAAGCTACTGAAGCCCGGATATCTTTTCCTTTTTTCTCAGCCTGGGCTATTAATTCTTTTTTTATTTTATCCAAGGCATAATACTTTTGTTTATAACTCATTCGAGGCTTGACTGCAGCCAAAACCTGCTCAGTAACCTCTTCATAGCCAAGGAGGACATCAGCTATATAACCTTTGGCTGGAATTTCGTCCTTTCTTGTCCAGGCAATAAAACCTTTTTCAATGTAATCTTTCTCCTTAGTCGAAGCTCGCTGCAGAGCGCCAAAAGCTACATGGTGATTGGTCAGAATCAGTCCCTCAGAACTCACAAATTCACCCGTTCCGCCCCCCAGATGAACTACCGCACTCATCAAACCAGTGCCATCTTTTCGGTAAAGGTCGGCTGGATTCATCTTCAAGCCTAAGGTCTTCAGGTTCAGATTTTTCATTTGATGAGGAAGCCACATGCCCTCATCAGCCAGGCCAAAAATACTCAGACTGACAATAAAGATTGTAATAAATAAAATCTTCAAAGATTTCATACTGTGTTTCTCCTTAATATTTTTTTTATACATGACAAATTTTTTGCTGGGGTTGAAATCCTTTAACTACTTAAAAACCACAGCAATAAAGGATAAACCTCGTAAATATTAGCAAAAATACTGTCAGGATTCCATTTCTTTTTGAATTTGAAGTTACTTCGTCAAATAAAAGAGTTGCAACCTATATATAAATAATTCTAAGATAGAAACTCATAGCTCCCCTTGGTGACAAGCAATATATTTTAGACTTAAGGTTAAGAAAAAGCCTAGCCATGAGGAGGATAAACCAATGCTGACATTATCGATTCTTCCTGAAGAATTTGGCATTTGCCGTCTTGAGAGTTCAGCCGGAATCCCGGCCTGGGCAACGGTTGGCCCTTTCTTCTCTATCACCAAGACGACGGAGGAATTATCCATAGTATGTCCCTCAGCCTTGATTCCACAGGGAACAACCTTTGAAAGAGAATGGCGATGTTTAAAAGTACATGGTCCTCTCCCTTTTGACCAGACAGGAGTACTTTCATCACTTGCCGAACCTCTAGCCAAGGCAGGTGTAAGCATTTTCGCTCTATCTACCTATGATACAGACTACCTGCTGGTAAAAGATGATGATCTTTCAAGAACGATCAAGGTGCTTCTTTTGGCAGGTAACAAGGTAAATGAACAAGGGTAAAGATAACTTTCAACAGAATCAATAGCCTTTGTGAAGAATTCTTTGCTTAGAGGAAAATTCCTATCTACATCCTTTAATTGAACTTACGTAAGAAGTATTATCCGTACAAAATTTTATTTTTTAGGCTTAACTGGAGGTTTTAGATCCGGAGGTAAAGGTGATTTATATTCTTTTCCTCCTTTCTTTTTCACCCACTCCTCTCTCATTTTTTTTATTATTTCGGGGTGAGTAAAAAAATCAAGGCCGGTAGCCGCCATCACTTTAGCTGCAGTTAACATGGCTTTATAACCAATGGACATTCCCCCACAGGCTACTTCTGCCCAATGATGCCAGGGCGCACCGTCAGGAGCCATAGCCACCCCCAAAGCAGTGGTGGGAGTAAGCCAGCTTACTTCAGCTACGTCAGTAGAGCCTCCTCCCCAGCTCCTCTGGGGGAGTTTGAAAGGTTCTATCTTGTTCCTCAATCCCCTTTCTTCAATTCCCAGATTTTTTTGAATAGTTTTGGCATACTGCTGTTCTTCCTCATCAAACCGAGGTGGCCCTACCAAGAGCAGGTTGCTATAGACAACTTCATCACCAGCCCTGTTGGGAAGGGTAGCATGAACGCCACTGATAAAATGTATCTTATAAGTTGTTTCTGTCATTTGAGCGGCTCCCTCGATTATCTTTAGTACTCTCTTATAATCCTCTTCAACACTTTTCCGATCAACATCCCGCACATAGTACCAGGCCTTAGCATAGTCAGGGACAACATTTGGAGCCCCACCTCCATCAACAATAACATAATGAATTCGGGCTGTGGGCTTGAGGTGTTCACGAAGATAATTCAAGCCAACATCTGTGAGCTCTACAGCATCAAGAGCACTGCGCCCATGCCAGGGATCTCCAGCTGCATGAGCTGCCTTACCAAAAAATTCCACCTCAAACTGATTCATGGCATTACTTGACCCTAAAGAAACAGCATTTTCAGTACTGGGATGCCACTGGATGCAGCAGGAGAGGCCATTAAAAACTCCATCTCGAGCCATGAACACCTTGCCGACCACAGTCTCTTCGGCCGGACAGCCAAAGAGTTTAATAGTGCCTGGAATTTTATGCTTGGCCATGACTTCCTTAAGGGCTACAGCCGCAGCTGTACTGGCAGTGCCAAAAACATTATGACCACAACCATGACCTGGAGCTCCTTCTTTTAAAGGTTTTTTATAGGGAACAGTATCCTGAGAGAGACCGGGAAGAGCATCATATTCGGCCAGGATACCAATCACCGGCTGGCCCGAACCATAAACAGCCACAAAAGCAGTTGGCATTCCGGCCACACCTCTGGCGACTGTAAATCCCATCTTTTCCAGATAGGAGGCTAAAAGCTCCGAAGATTTATATTCCTCCATGGCCAGTTCAGCATAGCTCCATATCTTATGGCAGATATCAGAAAGTTCCGCTTTGTTAGTTTCAAGCCAGTTAAAGGCTTCACTTTTTAAAGGTGTAATCTTAGCCGGTTTAACCTCAATCAAAAAAGGATCCTTCTTGTCTGTTTTAGACCAGCTAAGACAAGCCACAAGCAAAAAGAAAATCAAAAACACCTTTAGATGCTTTTTCATTGCTCCCTCCTTTTTTACTTTTTTTCAAATAGAATCCATATTTTTTAGATCTACCTGAATAATTATTAAAATGACAAACCAAGGATAAAGTCAAGAAAAAGGTTGGAATCTCAAAAATACTTATCCATCATCCGATACTGAATGGCTTCAGAAAGATGGACCACACTTATCTGGTCTTGGCCTTCTAAATCAGCAATAGTCCTGGCCACTTTTAGTACCCGGGTGTAAGCCCGAGCGCTGAAGCCCAACCGATCAATAGCCATGGCTAAAAGGTCCTTAGCTTTCTCTTCGACCCTGCAAAATTTTTTAATATCCCGATTGCTCATTTTAGAATTACAGTAAATTTTCCTTCCTCTGAATCTTTCCAGCTGCTTTTTTCTTGCCTTAACCACTCTTTCTCTTATGATAGCTGATGGCTCCCCTTCATCTCTGGCCATAATGTCTCTAAATTCCACCCTGGGTACTTCTATTTGGATATCTATTCTATCCAGGAGCGGAGCTGAAATCTTTGAATAATAACGCCTTTTTTGGCTTTCCGGAAAATCCGTTGCAGAAGAGGGAAAGCCTCCAAAAACATCCTGATAAGGATTCATAGCGGCTATCATCATAAATGCACAGGGAAATGTAACTGACAGCAGAGCCCGGGAAACAGTCACTTGGCCATCTTCCAGCGGCTGACGTAAATCTTCAAGCACCTGCCTTTTAAATTCAGGTAACTCATCTAAAAACAAAACTCCGTGATGAGCCAGACTTACTTCTCCTGGTTTTGGAACCAACCCTCCACCAATAAGGCCAGCATCAGATATGGTGTGATGGGGTGCCCGAAATGGTCTTTCACCCCAGGCCCATTTGTCTTTCAGAAAACCAGCAGCACTATAAATTTGAGTCACTTCTATTATTTCCTCGAAAGTCATCGGCGGTAAAATAGTGGGCAGGCGGCGGGCCAACATAGTCTTGCCTGCCCCAGGTGGACCAATTAGAAGGACATTATGGGCTCCAGCCGCAGCCACTTCCAGAGCCCGCTTTACATGCTGTTGACCTTTTATTTCCTGAAAATCAACTTCATAATGAGGTGCTGGCAGAAGTTCTCGGAGAGAATATTTGGCTGGAGTCATCTCTTCTGGATGCTGAAGAAGTTTAACCACCTGGACTAGATTTTCTAATCCATAAATTTCAAGACCACCAACCAGGGCTGCTTCCTTTTCGTTGGCTTTGGGAATGACCACCCCCTTAAATCCCTTTTTTTTGGCCAGAACAGTAGCCGCCAAAACCCCTTTGACTGGCTTCAAACTGCCATCCAGGGCCAATTCTCCCAGAAATAAAAAGTCGCCTAATCTAGCCGAGGGAAAAAGATCAAGGCCTGCCAGAAAGCCCAGGGAAATTGGCAGATCAAAAGCCGGGCCTTCTTTCCTTCTATCAGCTGGAGCTAAATTGATGAGTATTTTGCGTGAGGGAAGCTCATAGCCACAATTTTTTAAGGCCGCTTTAACCCTTTCTCTGCCTTCCCGGACTGAGGGATCAGGCAGTCCGACTGTAATGTAATTGGGCAACCCAAAAGATATATCTACTTCAACCTCTACAATATAAGCCTCGATGCCCATTAAAGAAGCACTGGCGATTTTAAAGAGCATGTTCGTCTACTTTAAAGACGAACATCTGGCTGAATTATGTCAACCCCTTCTTGGCTCTATAACGAAAAGTGGGGTAATATACACGGGGTCAGACCTTCATAAGTTTCATAAATTATGCTTCTCTATTGATATATCTCGTCGGTTTGTAGGGGACAAAAATTATTACAGTTATTGTAAAAATTAAAGTTATGAAACTTATGAAGGTCTGACCCCACCGGCAATTCAGTAACAGAGCCTCCTTCTTAGCTTAGAGAAAAATTTAAGCTTTAATTTTTATCCTTAGCTATAAATTCTTTGGCCAGTTTTTCTAATTCTTCCTCAATATCCTTCTGAGATTTAAATTTTATCTTCGTCATCCGCAGAGGCGCAGTCTTCTGGGCTGCGGCCAATTCAACTTCTTTCTTAGAGGCTGGCTCCATAACTTCGATTTTTTCTTCTTCCATCTTTACTTTTTCTTTGGGCTTTACTTCTTCCTTTTTCTTGCCAAATATTTTCTCTCTAACTGCAGGCACAGTTAGTTTAGAAATCTCTTTTAAGGTCTCAATAACTCCCTGCCCATAAATTGCCGCAGATTCAACATAGGGAAAATTCCGAGGATTAAGAAGATTGTTAAATGTTTCTACCGGAATTAAATTATCTAAATCTCTTTTATTATACTGGAAAACAAGAGGAATAAAATTCAAATCAATATTGTGTTCCAGCAAGTTTCTCCTGAGACTATCAAAGTTCTCAAGATTGGCATCGAGGAGAGGCACTTGGGAATCAGCTACAAAAACAATTCCATCGGCTCCTTTAAGAACACTCTTCCTGGAAGCCTCATAAAATACCTGTCCAGGTACGGTCATTAACTGAAAATGAACTTTAAAATCGCCAATAAGCCCTGCCTTAACAGGTAGTAAATCAAAAAAAATTGTCCTTTCGGTATCAGTTTCCAAACAAATTAAATCGGCGCGAGAGTCAGGATCTAATTTGGAATAAATATAGCGGAGATTGGTGGTTTTGCCGCTCAACCCAGGTCCATAATAGACAATCTTGATGGCTAAATTCTTGGTAACAAAATTTACAAATGCCATTTCCTTCCTATTACCGCTTCCTTTAGCTATCTCTTAACACAATAAAGTGATCGAGTCAAATTTGAGTGACAATAAGAACACAAATGGCTCTCGGGCATGGAGAAATAATTCATTAATAGGGCTACCTACTGCTTCATAATTTTACATCTGACATATAAGAAAACAACTTTCTATATTTGGCAATTATCTGTGGCCAGGAATAGCGGCTAATCACATATTTAAGTCCATTCTCCCCCAAAGACTTTCTTAATTTTGAATCTCTAATAAGAAGATTTAAGCTTTCTTTAAATTCTTCATAATTGGTATAAAAAAGACCGCTTCGCCCCTGAAGGCAGTGATCTTTAAGGGGTTCAGTTTTACCTTGAACGAGGATAGGGGTTTTAACGGCCATCGACTCCAAAGCAGCCATGCATAGGCTTTCGAAGGGTGAAGGATGGAGGGTAACTAAGGCTGCAGACATAGCTGCATTTTTTTCCTTAGAGGGAAGAAAACCAAGATATCTTATCTTTGGATGGGAAGGAAGTTCCATTAACAGCTTTCCTATTAAAATCAGGATAAGATCAGGATATTGAGGGCTAAACCTAAGGAAATAATCAATCAGCTCCTGACAACCTTTGCCCGCTTCTATGCGACCAGCATAGAGAATAAATGGCTTCTTTATTTTATGTTTTTTTAAAAAAGTATGTTCTTCAAGGCCACTGGGAATGTCTACGCCCACTCCTACCGTATCTAGATATTTATCCTGGAAAGAAAATTTTCGGGCAAGCATTTTCTTCTCTGATTCAGTGTTAAAAAGGATAGCCTGAGGAAGGGTAAAAACATCTTTCATAATCTCCAAATCTAAAGCTGGTTCATCATGGGCAGTGGGCACCAGAACTTTCTTGCCTTTTACTTTCTTTAGTCCCCAAAAAGTATTGTAATAGAGATAAGTAAAAAAAATAAAAAAATCGTGATCAGCTGACTCCTTCCTTAAAGCTTCAATTAAAGGAGGCGAATAGGGCCCCTGATCTTCCAGCCACTTTACTTCATCCTGGTAAGTATGCTTGTTATGGAATAGCCAATCAGAAAATCGATTAAAAGAATCGATATCTCTTTCTTTTTCCACCGGGTAACGTTTGATAATTACTCCCTGGGAGGTAACAGTGCCAGGGGTATACTCATTTTTCCAAGAAATATAATCTTTAGCCGTAGTCGTATAAACTGTGCAGCCAAAACCCGAAGCAGCCAGCCGCTCGGCTACCTGCCGACAATGAAGTTCTGAGCCACCCATCACTTCCGAACCGTATCTCTGAACAATAAAGGCCAGCCTCATATTTGTCTCATTTCATCAAGCTTTTTAATGTTTGTAGAAGAAATTTTCCCTGCTCCATCTGCTTGAACTGGCTTAACCTCTGGCGCTGGCTGGTGATGACCTTTTTCCTTAAGGATTGATTATGAAACAGTTCCGCCAAAAGTTCGGCCACATAATCTACTCTCTTCTTTTTAATCAGGATGCCTGCTCCCGCCAGAGTAAAAGGAACAGCTGTCGAGTCATAGGCAACAATAGGCAGATCGAAAATCATACTCTCCACCAAAGGCAAACAAAAGCCTTCATGTTCACTCAAGGATAAAAAAACATCCGAAGCTTGGTAAAGAGCAAACATTTCTTCATCGGCAATGTGGCCAGTAAAAGAAATTTCTTCTGGCTGGAGATAAAACTCATCTGCCAGACGAATAAGGCTCTCATAATATTTAGGAACACTCGAGGTTTTCCCGATTACTATTAACCTTACCAGGGGGGAAATGTATTTTTTATAGTAAAATGTGACTTTAATCAAATCCTCTATTTTTTTATTGGGAGCAATTCTGCCGACAAAAAGAATATTAAGTCGCTCATCCCGTATAAGCTCATACATTAAAGGGCTAGGGGGCTTTTTATATTTTTCAAAATCAACAAAGAGAGGAAAAACTTCAGCCCTTTTAAAGCCAAGGTCAAGAAGCTCCTGGCGGTTATAATCTGAATCGGCCAGAGCTAGTGAAACATTGGAAATTAATGATTTTAGTTCCTGGCGGCCAAGATGGGCCAATCTGGCCAGTTCCTGATCGAACTCTATAAAAAATTGGGGAGGAGTAATATTGTGATAGATAATTAGTTTCCTAGTGGGCAAATTTATGAAAGGCTTGGTAAGAGGAGAAGGCAGGGCAAAATGAAGAATAGTAATATCAGAGGCTGCTGGCTGAGGAAATGAACTGAACAGGCTGGATTCAAGTTCCAGTCCAGAATCTCGAGACAAACAGTATATCTGCGATTGAAAACCCTGAGAAAGAAAAAACTTCTTGAGATGAGTAGCTGTATCACCAATGGCATCTCCGCGGTGATAAGCTGGAATAAATTGATCAACTCTCATTTTTGGCCTATATTTTCAATATAATTGAATAAAATTCCTGATATTTTTCCTCTATCATATCTTTTTAAAGCTTGAAGCTGGGCTTCAATTATTCTTTTTTTTATATTTTCTTCGGTCAAAATGGTGTCAATTAAAGCTGCTGTCATAAGAAAATCCTTATGGCGGAGCAAGATTCCCCCTCCATTCATTGTTTCTTCCACAGCTCCGGCTGCAAAAGCAATAACAGGCAGCTTTAGGTAAAAGGCTTCAACAAGAGGAACGCCAAATCCTTCATGTTCGCTCAAGCTTAAGTAGAGATGAGCCAGCCGGTAAAAGGATAACAATTCTGGAAATTCGACATGGCCGCTAAAGTGAACATCATTTAGGCCCAATTTGTTGACCAGGTGCCGAAGGCAGCCGTAGTAGCGCTCCATTCCTCTGTAATCGCCTACCAGGATGAGCTGAGATTGAGGATTGAAATAACGCTGATAAAAATAAAAAGTCTTTATAATATCTTCAAACTTTTTATTAGGTATTAAGCGGCCCACATAAAGGATAGTTGTTTTACTATTGGCGAAAATCTCCTTGGTCACTAAATCCTCTTTCCCCTCAAATTTGGAAAAATTCAAGACCAGCGGCAGGACTCCTGTCTGAGTATAACCTACCCTTTCCAATTCCTGGCGGTTGAATTCTGAATCTCCCAGAGCTAGATCAACTTTATCGACAAAAAGTTTTATTTCCAGGCGGCCTTTGTAGCATTCTCGGGCCAGGATGCGATGATAATCTATAAAATAATCAGAGGGAGTTATATTATGGTAGATCATTATTTTTTTATCTGGGAGACGGAAGAATAATTTAGAAACAGGGGAGCCAATAGAGAAATGAAAAATGACCACATTTTGGGGTGAACTGAATCGATGATATTCTCTGTAATCTTTGACGGAGGAAGCCATCCTGGGATCAAAGAATTTAACAAAAATCTCAGACTTGTAGCCTTTCTCTCTTAGGACCTTTTGAATTTCCAGCATTTCATCGGAAATGGCGTCTCCATAGCTCAGAGAAGTAGCTAATTGATGGACCTCCATCACTTTTTCCTTTCTTCAAGCTGAGCTATTACAGTTAGATATTTCTTTTCTATAATATCCCAGGTATAACGCTTAAGATAATAATTGCGGCCGTTGGAGCCGAGGGCTTGCCGTAGCTGATCAGAAGACAAAAGAAGCTGGAGAGCTTGACTGAATTCATCGTAATTTTCATAAAAAAGACCAGCATTGCTTCTTAAACATTGTCCTTTTAAAACCTCACATCTTCCGTTAGCCAAAACCGGTTTGCCAGCTGCCCAGGCTTCCAAGGTAACCATAGACAAGCTTTCATAAAATGAAGGCATAACCAAAAGCAGGGCTCCAGCTAAAGCTGAAAATTTATCTTCATCCGAGACAAACCCAAAAAAGAGAATATCAGGATGAGAAGGGATTCTAAGGACAGTACTGCCAATTAAGACTAATTTAATCTCCGAACCTGTCTGCCTTTTAAACCTTAAAAAATAATCAAACAGTTGACCACAGCCCTTGTTCTCATCGATTCGACCTAAATAAAGGATATAATCTCCATCTATCAGGTAATCCTGACGGAATTTTTGAGCAGAATAGGAAGGCGGGATTTCCGTACCTACTCCAACCACTTCCCCCAATATATGACTGTTGTCAGCCACTGAATTTATTATTTTTCTCTCTTCTTCAGAGTTATATATAATAGCCTGAGGTTTGTTGAATAACTCTCTAAAAATGTCGAGATAAATAACAGGATCATGTTCGGCTGTAGGCACCAGAATGCTTTTGTCAGGCACAGCCTTTATCCCCCAAAAAGAATGATAATAACGGTAGCTGAAGAAAATAAAATAATCATAATTATGGCGGTTATCTTCTATATATTGAATAAGTTGAGGAGAATAAGGCCCTTCTTCTTCCAGCCATCTTAGCTCTTCTTGGCGGCTGTGCCTGTTATTTAAAATATAAGATTGGATACGGCCGAATCTTCGCGGCTCTCTTTTTTTGGCTACAGAAAACCTTCTAATGGAAAGACCATTTATTACTTCCTGACCTTGATGATAATGATTCTTCCAGGTAATGTAATCATAAGCTCGGGTGGTTAAAACTTCCACCTGCCAGTGCTTACTCATATGCTCAGCTACCCAGCGGCAGTGGAGTTCAGCTCCACCGCTAATCTCCAAGCCATATCTCTGGACGACAAAAGCTATTTTCATCTGAAGAGGTGCTTCTCTAAAGCTTTCTCTCTTTTTCTTAAAAACTCAAAGTCTTTTTCCAGTATTCTCAGCTTAAGCTTTAAATCTTCTTCTTCTATTTTCAGTTTAGTTAATTCAACTACCATATTATGAGATAAATTATGGAGGAGTTTAATATATTCCCAGCCTTCCATTTTTCTCTCACGCTCATAAAGATCATCTATTTTCCTGTTAGTTTGGTCCAGGATGCGAACAGTATGCCTAAATTCATCGTAAACAGGCAAAATTAGAAGTTTTATTAGAGGAGAGAATGGTTTCATTACTGTCAACAGTATTTTCTTTAATTTATTCTTGAGACCTCCTGTTTCTTCTAATTCCGGACTAAACGAAGGGTACATTAGTCTTGCCCCTGAATTTTTCCTGCTTTCTTCTCCTGAGCGGCCTTCCTTAGCAATTTTTTGTTTAATTTGATCCATAATTCGAGCTACATCAATATTATCATAATCTATCTTTATCTCCTGATTATTTTCTCCAAATTCTTTCTTTTCCTTTTCCATAAATTATTCCTCCATAAGAAGACTATTGTTTTTTTCCTCTTTTAAACATAAAATCTTCATAAACACTCTGAACATCTTGGATATCAGGCAAAGGACGAAGCTTCATGACCTCAATTTCTTTAATTTCTTTCTCAGTTAAAAGGCCTTCTTTCTTTTTCTCTTCAATCCTTTTTTTGATTTCTTCCATGAGTCTTGTTTGTTCCTCTTTAGTCAAACACCTTATCTCCAGAAAGTCTTCCATTTTTTCCCTCTTACTTAATTTTTTACTTCCAGTCTGGCATTTTAATCTATTTAAACAAGAGGTTCAACATTAAAAAGGAAAGAAAAAGCCTCCTTTTTTTAATAAATAGCACATTGTTCAACATCCAACGTAATCCATAATCAATTACTTTATTATGGAAAAAATACCCTTCAAATCCACAATTGAAATGAAGGCGGCTATATGATTAAATTAGAAGGCTAATTGACTGTTCTCAGACAAAAGGATAAAAAATGGAAGATTTGAAAAAAAAGACGAGAATAGGCATAATCGGCGGATCAAAACCAGATAAGACCTCTTACCAGCTGGCCTTCCAAGTAGGTAAGTTAATAGGCAAAAAAGGGGGAATTCTTGTCTGCGGAGGGCTTGGTGGTATTATGGAAGCTTCGGCTCGAGGGGCTAAAGAGGCAGGCGGTTTAACCGTAGGCATCCTCCCAGGAATGCAAGTTTCAGATGCTAATCCTTATATTGATTTCCCAGTAGTTACTGGCCTCGGCTATGCCCGTAATTCCTTAGTGGCTATGAATGCCGATGTCCTGATTGCAATTAATGGCCGCTATGGGACACTAAGCGAAATTGCCTATGGGAACATTTACGGCAAAAAAGTTATTGGCCTGGGTACTTGGCCTATAGAAGGCATCCTTAAGGCTGGTTCGGCCCAAGATGCGGTGGAGTTGGCTTTTAAGTTTGCCAGTCGTAAATGAAAATAAATCTATCGGTATCTCTAAATCTTTCTCAATTGAGGATAATAAAAGTTTACTCCTAAAAGGAAAGATGAAAGAAAAATATAAGCTTGTCTTAAGTTACGATGGTACTGATTATTGCGGCTGGCAGCGACAGCCTGACAAAAAAACAATTCAAGGCATGCTTGAAGAGGCCTTGGCTAAAATAATCGGCCAGAAGGTGGCGGTCATAGGAGCTGGAAGAACTGACGCTGGAGTTCATGCTCTAGCCCAGGCGGCTCATTTCCAGGCGTCCACTCATCTTCAAGAAAAGGAACTATGGCGGGCCTTTAACGCCATTCTGCCTGGAGACATACGGGTAATTGAGCTGGAAAAAGCTGACAAAGACTTTCACGCCCGCCGTTTGGCCAAATCTAAAATTTATCAATATCGAATTATCAACTCTCCCTTGATAACCCCCTTTCTTTTTAGATATGCCTTTCACTGGCCAGCTCCGCTTGACTGGCAATCAATGGCTGAAGCTGCTCCTCTTTTTGTAAGAGAAGCCGACTTTTCTGGATTCTCCTCCAATCGATTTCTCAGGCCAATCCGTAAAGTGACAGCTTCAATTATAAACAAGAAAGAGTCCGAAATCATTTATACTATTGAAGCCAATGGATTCTTAAGATACATGGTCAGGACTATTGTCGGCACTCTCTTGGAAATCGGCAAGGGGAAAATGTCTCCCCTGGAAATAGATAAAATTTTCCATACAAAATCCCGCTCTCTGGCCGGCCCCACAGCTCCGGCCAAAGGGCTGTGTTTGATAAAAGTAAATTATTAGCTGAGATATTTGCCCATGACTAAAGCGTGTTCTTGAGGATGGGTATAATAATTTTTTCTTATGCCTAAGATTTCAAACCCTAATTTCCTGTAAAGATGCAAAGCGGCTGTATTGGAAGGCCTGACTTCTAAAGTAATAAATTCAGCTCCTTCTCTTTTTAATTCATTCATTACCTGGCGGAGGACAGCCTCAGCTATTCCTCTCTGCCTAAAATCTGGATGAACGGCAATATTACTGATTTGAACCTCTCCTTTTATCTTCCAATAAATTATATAACCTATGACTTTATCTAAATCTTTATGAACAATCACATAAGGAAAAGAAATGGAGCGGTTACTTATTTCTCCCAAAAAAGTTGCTTCCTGCCAGGGATTGGTAAATGACACTTTCTCAATAGCTAAGACTGAAGCTACATCTTTTTCTTCCATTTTTTTTAGGTAAAAAAAAGGAGTTAGGAGTTTGTCTTTTTTAATCTTTCTCCTCCGCTTGAGACTTTCTAAAATAGAGAGGCTCCACTTCTTCAAAACTCAATCCCCTATTATGAATAAACAATTCATAACCTAAAAGTCCGACTTCATAAGCTATAAAATAAGTCCGGGGTGAGAAGCGGGCTTTATCCTTAAGATATTGAAAAATCTTCTGTTTGTAGCTTTCCAGTCCATTGCCGATAAAATGAATAATCCGGTGGGCAGGAAGAAGAGAAAAGAATAAATCAGGTTTATAAGCTCCTTGGACAACTATTTCCTCCAGATGCTGAGCCTTCAGTTCAAAAAGAGCAGCGTAAATTTCCCCTTTCTTGGCGTCAACAACAGGTGAAACAAGGCGGGCTGCAGAAGAGCGCATCTTAAAAGCTAGGGCCTGCAAAGAAGAAATGGGAGCCACTGGCTTTCCCGAAGCAAAAGCAAAAGATTTGACAGTGCTCAGGCCAATCCTGATGCCGGTAAAAGACCCCGGTCCTACAGCCAGAGCAAAGCCTTCCACATGTTTAATGTCCAGAGCGTGGGCTTTCAGGACAAAATCTATGGCCGGAAGCAGTTTTTCAGAATGAGTTAAGGGAGATTCAAGATTAACTTCAGCCAGCAGCTTAGCACCTTTAAGCAGAGCCACTGATCCTGACCAGGTAGTAGTATCAACAGCAAGAATTAGCATATTTGATGGAACTTTATCTTAACTTCCGTCCATATCTGAATAATCCCCCGGCCAAGTATATTTGGTATTGGACATCACTCATGGACTCTAAAGTAAAAGAGATCTTTTTAGTTATGTTTATAGCCTGGCCCTGTCTGAAATCAACCTTGACTATATCTCCACTTTCCAATTCTTTATTCCTGACTAATGACTCAATTTCAGCACTCCTGAGCACAGGAAAGCCAGAATTAACAGCATTTCTAAAATAAATGGCCCCAAAAGAAGGAGCCATAATCATCGATATTCCCAGAGAAATAAAACAATCCACTGCCTGCTGTCTGGAAGATCCGGCTCCAAAATTGCGGCCGGCCACAATAATATCCCCGGCCGAAGCTTTTCGGGAAAAATCTTTCCAGCCTTTCAGACTTCCCAGAGCATATTGACCCATTTGGGCTACATCAGTAATGTAGAGGTATGCATTATGATAAATTTGATCGGTATCAATATCTTCCAGCAACTGACCTTGGCTATCACAAAGGACCCACAGCCTTCCTTTTAATCTGCTTTTTTTCACTTTATAAATCCTCCGGGCTGGCAATATGACCTAAAACACAAGAGGCAGCAACCACAGCAGGGCTGGCCAGGTAGGTTTGACCCTTACCTTGTTTACCGGCGAAATTTCTGTTGGCACTGCTTATTTGAATTTCGCCTTCTCCGGTAAGACCGATATGCCCTTCAGCACATCCTCCACAGCCAGGACTATCAATAATGGCTCCACTCTGAAAAAGTTCTTTAATCAGCCCCTTTTCCAGCATCTGTTGATAGACCAGCCTGGTGGCCGGGGCTATTTTAAGCATTATCCCAGGCTTTATTTTTCTGCCGGCTAAAATACGACTGGCCAAAGCAAAATCTTCCACTCGTCCATTTGTACAGGAACCAATAAAGCCAGAGTCGATCCTCACTCCTTTTAAGTCAGAGACCGGTCTAACGTTGGTTGGGGAAAAAGGAGCAGCTACCTGAGGCTGGAGACCATCAATGTCAATCCCAATTGTCTCAGTATAGTAAGCATCCTCATCAGCTTGAAAGGGATTAAATTCCACTCCTGAAACTTTTTCTATTTCAGCTTTTGTCTGAGCCTTAAATTCAGGGATAAAACCAATAATGCCGGCCATCTCAGTAACCATCGAACAGAGAGTGATCCGTTCAGCTAAAGAAAACTGCCTCAACGCTTCCCCATAAAATTCAATTGCCTTTAAGGCTGCTTTAGAAGTCCCCAGGTTTTTTAGGATAAAAAGAGTCACATCCTTAGCTGTGGTCGGAAAAGAAAACTTGCCCTTAAGAATAATTTTTACTGTTTCCGGTACCTCAAACCAGGTTCGGCCTGTTCTAAAGGCAAAGGCAATATCGACATCGCCCATGCCCTGACCAAAGCTGCCTACTGCTCCCAGAATGTTGAAATGACTGTCAGTACCGACAACGGTAGTCCTGGCTTTAGCCAAGCCCTCTTCTATCATAACATGGGAACCTATACCTTGATCAACATCAAAAACTTTTATATTCTGACGGCGAGCAAATAAACGACAAAGCTGCTGGTTATCGGCATATTTTAAAGAACAGGCCGGAGCACAAAGATCAAAAGTGAAAAAGGTTTTACGGCTATCAGCCACTGGTTTATCCCCATATTCCCTCTCGTAGTTGCGGACAACATTGGGGCCGCCGAAATCCCTGGCCGACCTGATATCCAGATCCAGCCAGACAATTTTACCAGGTCTGACTTCTTCCTGGGTATGGCTTTGAATGATTTTTTCGATAATAGTCTGACCCATTTTTTTATATATTCCTAAAGTTTTGAAGCAACTTCTCGGGCAACATCCAGTGTCGAAGAGTTACCCCCTAAATCATAGGTCCTTACTTTACCTTCTTTAATAACTTGGGCTACTGCCCTTTCCAAGTTTTTAGCTAAATCCTCCTCACCTAACCAATCAAGCATCATTTTTGTGGCCAGGAGCATGGCTATGGGATTCACCTTGTAGAGGCCGCTATATTTAGGAGCAGAACCATGGGTGGGTTCAAAAAGAGCATAATCATCACCTATATTCCCGCTGCAGGCAAAACCTAAACCACCTACCAATTGAGCTGAAAGATCAGAGATAATATCTCCAAACAAATTCTCAGCCACTAAGACATCATAATCTTGAGGATTTTTGACCAACCACATGGCCATGGCATCGATATTAGCTTCTCTGAACTCAATTTCAGGATACTCTTTAGCCATTTGCCGGGCTATTTCCAGGATAAATCCTCCTGTTTCTCTGAGCACATTCGGTTTTTCGACAAGAGTCACGGATCTCCGCTTATATCTCCGGGCATAATTAAAAGCTCTTCGCAGGATTCTGCTACAGGCTTTCTTGGTCATTATCCGGGTGGAAAGAGCAATTTCTTCGACAGGAACATCCTGGAACTTTTTCATTTTAGGGTGAATGAGCAAAGCTTCTCTTACCTGATCAGGCAGAGGGTAAAATTCAACGCCAGCATACATACCTTCAGTATTCTCTCTGAAGATAACCAAATCTATATTATCTCTGTAATTAAGGGGATTGCCCGCATAAGCTTTGCAGGGCCTTAAATTAGTATAAAGATCAAATTCCTGGCGGAGACGTACTATAGGGCTGAAATAGACATAACCCCTTCCTCTTAAATCAGGGTTAAGTTCTTTTAGAGCATCCTCCTTGGGCTTGGAAGTTATAGCTCCGAAAAGACAGACATCTGTTTCCTTAAGGAGGCTGATAGTCCGTTCGGGCAGCGGATTTCCTTCCTGACACCAGAATCTCCAGCCAATATCACCATAAACATAGTCCGCTTCAAGACCAATCCTCTCCAGAACTATCATGGCTGCCTCCATGATGTCCTGACCTACTCCATCGCCAGGCAAAAGAGCAATTTTATATTTACTCATTTTGTTCTACTCCTGTTTGTATTTTTCAGCTTTTTCTTAACGTAGGCAATAAGACCTCCAGCCTCAAGAATCTTTAAGATATAATCAGGCAGAGGCTCAAAGTTAAAGGATTTAGTTTTGGTTTTGATTTTACCCCGAGTAAAATCGATGGCAATTTCTTCGCCATTGGCAATATTCTCCACAGCTTGAGGGGACTGAATAACAGGTAGTCCCTGATTAATGGCATTCCGAAAGAAAATCCGGGCAAAAGATTTAGCAATAACCGCCTGCAGACCAGCATATTTAAGACAGGTGGCCGCCTGCTCCCTTGAACTGCCACAGCCAAAATTCGAGCCGGCTACAATAACATCACCTGGCCTTACTTTCTTTGAAAACTGAGGGTCAAGATCCTCCAGAGCATGAGCAGCCATTTCCTTAGGCTCTTGAATAGAATAAGTATATTTTCCGGGAAAGATAACATCTGTATTGACGCTATCTCCATATCTCCAGACTCTTCCTTTTTTCATAGATATTTCCTAGGGTCTGTGATTTTTCCTTCCAAAGAAGAAGCGGCCACAGTGGCCGGCGAAGCCAGGTAAATTTCAGCCTCTCTGCTTCCCATCCTTCCCCGAAAATTACGGTTGGCTGTAGACAAAGCCACTTCTCCTGGGGCCAAAACTCCCTCATGGGCTCCAAGGCAAGGCCCACAACCTGGATTTAAAATTAAGCAGCCTGCCTTGGATAAATCTTCCAACCAACCTGCTTGCAGTGCCTGGAGGTAGACCAGGCAGGAAGCGGGAATAATTATAACTCTCACTCCAGGATGGATGTTTTTTCCTTTCAAAAGTTTAGCAGCTACTTCCAGGTCTTCAGCCCGACCATTGGTGCAGGTACCTATCACTGCCTGATCGAACTTCAGCCCTTCCACTTCTGAGATGGGGCAGACATTATCTACCCTGTGGGGACAGGCAACTTGAGGGTCCAGTTGAGAAATATCATATCGAAGAATATCTTCATAATCAGCCTCTGGATCGGGAATAATGGGCTGGAAATCGCTCCTCGCCCTTCCAGATAGCCATTGTTCTGTTTTATTGTCAGGTGCAAAGAAAGCATTTTTGGCCCCCATTTCTGCCGCCATATTGGCCAGAACCAGTCGAGAAGAAAGGCTCATTTCTTTTGCTGTTTTCCCCCAAAATTCAACTGATCTGTAATTAGCTCTATCAGCTCCTTCCTGACCAATTATATGGAGAATAATATCTTTGGCATAAACTCCATCAGGGATTTTGCCTTCTATTTCAATTTTTATAGTAGGAGGAACCTTTAGCCAGATCTCATCTGTCGCCCATAGAGCGGCTACTTCTGAACGGCCGATGCCAGCGGCAAAAGCGCCCAAAGCTCCAGCCAAGGTAGTATGGGAATCGGCTCCTAAGATCAACTTCCCTGGCAAGGCAAATCCTTCTTCAAAAAAAACCTGGTGGCATATTCCCCGCGAAATGTCAAAAAAATTTTTTATTTTCTGGGCTGCTACAAACTGCCTGATTATCTTATGATTGAGAGCGTATTTTTCCGAGGAAGCGGGAACCACATGATCCAAAACGATAACCACCTTTTGGGGCCACCTCATCTTGGCCAGACCCAGCTTCTTAAACTCTTGGATAATAGCTGCTGAATTATCGTGAGAAAGAATGTAATCTGGAGAGACGGTAACAATATCACCAGCTTTAACATCTCGACCCGCCTTAAGGCTTAGAATTTTTTCGGTAAATGTCTTACCCAAATAATTTCTCCTCTTTTACTTTTATTCTAAGAAAATTTCAAAGTTAATAAAATCAGCATGATGGACGATGACCGCTTCCAACGTCCTTCTGGCCCCGTCTCCTTCTTTAGAATGCGCAGCGATAATATGAATGATTTCGGAGGGAAGCCCATATTTAGAAGCAAATGCAGCCCCAGATATGGGATGACGGATTAACTTGCCTTCCTCACTTTTGACAAATTTTTTAGCCTCTCTCTTAAACTCAAAAAGCTTACCCACATCATGAAGGAGGGCACCTGCTACCAGATAATCTTGGTTAAGACTGATTTTATCCCTGTATTCCTTCTTTAAAACTTGGCCAATTTTATACGCACAGATAGTAACAGCTCGGGTATGCTGGATTATGTTAACCTGAGCTTCCTCAATCAACAATGTGAAAGGCATGGCTTTCAGATCCTCCAAGGTCCAGCTTCTACTTTTTATTGCCTCCTGCCAGACCTTAATTGTTTGCTGACGAAGCTGGCTATCTTCAATAAGATTAAACTCAGGAATTAAAGATGTAATTCGACTGGCCATCATAAATCTCTCTCCGGGGGACCGTCATATTCATAATCCTGGGGATGGATCTTCCTCATTGGTTTCATTCTGCTCTTTTCTTCATGGATATGGGCTACCAGTCCAGGAACTCGCGCCATAATAAAGAAAGCATTGCCTATTTCTGGAGGTATGTCTAGCTCGCAAAGAAGAGCAGCTATGGCCCCATCGACATTTAGGGGCAGAGGGTGGCCCACAAGATCAGCTAATTCTTCTTCTATAGTTAAAGCAATTTTTACAAACTTGCCGGCCAGGCCAAGCTCCTCAGCCAGGGAAAAAAGCTTTTTAGTTCTCGGATCCTGAGAATGAAATCGATGGCCAAAACCGGAAGCCCTTTTTTTCTTATCTTTCATTTCCTTTAATATTTCAGCAACTGCTTTCCTGATGGAAATATTCTTGCTGGTTGCCCTCCTGTCAACCTCTAAAAAAAGTTGCATCCCTTCTTCCACTGCTCCTCCGTGGTAATGGGAAATAGCCAGAATGCCGGCGGCAATGGCCGCATTTAGCTCGGCTCCGGTTGAAGCTACAGTTCGAGCTGTTAAAACCGAAGGAGGACTAGCTCCATGATCAATTGAAGAAACGAGAATAGCCTCAATTAATTTACCTACTTCCACTGGAGGAAGTTCCCCCTTTAAAATCAGATAAATAGCTTGAGCAAAAGACACTTTGCCCATCAACTTGTCTACAGCATAACCCCTTACACAAATTTTATTGGGCTTAATATCGGTTATTGAGGTTTTCCAATGAAGTTCACTCATGGTTTGTCTCCTTAGGATATTTTTAAGCGCAGAGCTAAATTGGGAATATCAGAGATCGAATGAGCAATATGAACTCCAACCTCCCTCAATTTCTTGACTTTAGTTTCATAGGAGCCTTTAGAACCTTCAACAATAGCCCCCGCATGGGAAAATCTTGTCCCGGATTTAGCGGCTTTGCCACCTATAAAGGCAATAAGAGGCTTAGTAAATTTCCCTTCCTTAATTAAATCAGCTACTCTTTCCTCTTGTGTTGTCCCTATTTCCCCAAACATAACGACCATTTCTGTTTGCTCATCTTTTTCAAAAAGCTCCATAATTTCTGGATGAGAAAGGCCTAAAACAGCATCCCCGCCCACATGAACGATGGTACTCTGACCGAGGCCTACCTGAGTTAGATAATAGGAAATTGCTGAAGTCATGCCTCCACTTCGGGAACTGACCCCGATCGTTCCAGGTTGAAACCATTCTCTGGCTCTTTCGGCTCGACCTCCTATCATACCTAAGACTGCTTTCCCCGGACTGATCAGACCCAGAGTATTAGGTCCCACAAATCGAGCTCCTCTCTCTTGGGCAAAACTTATAATTTCCAGAACATCATAAATAGGCACTCGGTCGGGAATAAGAACAAGAAGTTTAATGCCGGCATCTATTGCCTCTAAGGCTGCGTTTTTGACTAAGGGAGCGGGAACAAAAATAACACTGATGTCGAGCTGACCAACTTTAGTCATAGCTTGCTGGACAGAATCGAAAACAGGAACTCCATAAACTTCTTTTCCTCCCTTCCCTGGAGTCACCCCAGCTACTACTTGAGTACCATAATCAAGCATCAATTTAGTTCGGACCATGCCTTCTCTTCCGGTAATTCCCTGCACACAAACTCTTGATTTTTTGTTAACCAGAATGGACATTAAAACCTCTTATTGGTTTAAAGTTTAAAGTTGAAAGTTTAAAGAAATTAACCTTAAACCTTCAACTCCTAACTTCCCACTCTTCACTTCTCACTTCTTACTTTTCACTTTTCACTTTAAACCTTAAACTTCAATCATTTCTTATCCTTGATAATTCTACTACGGTATTCCTTAAGGCCCAAAATAGGAAGATGGATGTAAAGAGCTGCTTTCTCATGAAAAGTGCAATAAATTTCACAGGCTAAACATTCTGTACATTTGCCTTTTTTGGCTTCTTCTTGAGTAATGGAGAGGATAGGTTTTCCCTCCTTAAGTCTTAATATCTGAGCACTGCATGCTTGAATACAGCCTTTGCTTTGGCAACTAGCACACTTCTGGTGGTCGATATAAACTTTCCCTGTTAAAGTCTCAAAAGAGTAAGCCGCAGGTGAAATCTCTGGCTCCTTTATAGGTCTTACTTTATGCTTTTTAGCCTTATTCTCCTCAATTAACTCTTCTAACCTTTGAGCGCAAAACTCAGGCGAGTCATCTCGGCCGTAGCCTTCTACTTTAGCCGCCAGATGACGCAGGTAATTACCTAAAATTTCGATGGCCTTTTCTTCATAGTTACCACCCAAGCGGATAACAGCCGGAATTTCAATCTTTTCCTCATGGAAAGCTTTCACCAATCCCCGGGCTGAATGAAATTGTTCCTGGCTGGCAACGCCAGAACCAGAGGCAAAATAGCCTTTGATATTAGGTTGGGAAAGGATAATTTTAGCGGCTCGATAGACCTTACTGGCAGCTGGATTACCGCTCGTATCACAATAATTAGCCAGTTTAAAGCCTCGGCTGAGGACAGCATCCATAGACATCATCGAACCACCGCCGCCAGCTCCATGAAAACCTATATAATTTTCTTTACCAGAAACATCCTCAACCATCTGAAAAAAATAAAAAGTGCCTCGATGATCTTTTTCCTCAACCCAATAAGCAATTTTTTCCAGAAGAGTAGGCGGACGGTCAAATTCTCTGGCCACTTCTATTTGCAGTTCAGGATGGCGATAGACTGCATAATCATCCACTACTATATGGCAGTCGGCAGCATAAATTTTATCGTCTTCAGTTAAGACCAAAGGATTTATCTCAGCTGAGCGGGCATCGTATCTGCGGGCCATCTTATAAAATTTCGTTATGAAATCAGACAATTTATGGAGGAGCCGAGCGGATATTCCTAATTGAAGCAGAAAATTGCGAACTTCATATTCCTGCAAACCACGCCGGACATCAACATATAGATAAGCAACTCTCTCTGGCTGGGAACGAATTACCTCTTCAAGACCGGTGCCTCCTACCGTGCTGAATATAAGAACAGGTTTTTTTTGGGCATCATCAATTATTAAACCAACAAAATATTCAGCCTTGATAGCCAGCTTTTCTTCCACCAGAAGCTTTTCAACCACAAAATTTTTAATCTTCGTGTCCAGCATTTTATCAGCCAGTTTCTCAGCCTGTTGAGGTTTCTCGGCAAATTGAATGCCCCCAAAACCAGCTCTACCAGTCAGCCAGACCTGCATCTTCAAGGCCACTGGCCTATCAAGTTGTTCAGCGATTTTACGGCCTTCAGACGCAGAAGAAACTACCTCTCCCTTGGGTACGGGCAAGCCAGCTTCCCTGAGAAGTTTTTTGCCTTGGTACTCATAAAGCCTAGCCATTTAAAGTTTCCTTAAGCCCTAATATTATTCAAGCAACAACATAATTTGTCAATTACAAAAGTATAAAGTATCTTTATTTTAATGACTGGAAAGGAGAGCTGATCCAGGCAAACAAGGTAAGGTTATGGCCTCTTTCGTGGAAATAAAGACAATATAAAAAGGGGAAATGGAAAATTCCTCCATTTCCCCTTATTTCCAGCTAAATTTTTTTCCCTATTCCAACCAGATTTTTACTGTCTCATCCTCTTCATAGACTTCAATCAGGGCTGTCGGCCCCAGTTTCTTGAGTTCAGCCAAAAGGGCTTTGAGATCAAGATCACATTCCTCGTTATGAATTCTCAGGGGTTTATCTTTAGCACATTTTAGAAAAGTTTCTACTAAAGAAAGAGGCAAAGTAATTCTAACTTTATCTTTTTTTGTTTTATTATCAGTAATCAAAAGCTTAATCCACTTCACTTCGCGGCCCTTTTCATAAGCAGGATTGGACTTGACAGCCTTTTTAATGGTTTGAAGATCGACATTTCTCTCAGCTAAAAGGACAGCAGCTAAAATAAGAGTTACTGATAAAATGATGACAATCAAAAATGCGGCTTTTTTCATTTATTACCTCCTTTAATCTATCCACATTTTAATAATTATCTCTTCACCTTCAATTTCGATAATATTTCCTTTTATTCTGGTTAATTCGTGGATAATCTTATCCAAATCATAGCCTTTTTGGCACATCAAAGCCTTTTCTTCTGCAGGAATTGCTCCCAGAGCTAGATCAGCCAGTGCCCAGGGGATATTTAAAGAAAGCTTCAGTTTTTTTTGCGGCTTTTCGTAAACTCTGATTTTTAATATCCTAGCCTGATTTCGATAGCTTTCCTCTTCAATGTCTTGAAGAGTGTCGGGATTAATGCGGAGCAAAGCGATCTTGGCTCTATCTCTGAGTCTAGGATCCTTCTCCTGAGCTAAAATCTCCTTTAGAACCGGAATCCCCTCAACCGCTACTTTCTTGTCTTTTGCATAACTTAATTCAAAAGCAGCATAATATCTTACTACTTTATTGGAGCTGGCTAACCTCTTTTCGATTTCTCCTAGATAAGACTTTTTCCCTTTTTGATAAAGCTCGGAGGCCAAGTCAATAATAGAAACTTCTGCATCTTCTCTCAGGCTCTGCTGATCAGACTCAAGCTTAAGAAACTCCTTATATGCGGCTAAAGCCCCCTCCTCTTTTCCTTCCTGCTCTTCCAAGCATTTAGCTTTATAAAAGACGGCTTGAGCCCTCCAGGGACTCTGAGGATATTTACTAATTAACTCTTCCAGCTTTTTCTGGGCACTTTCCCATTTTTCATCAAAAATAAGAATCTTAGCATCCTGGAAAATCTTTTCATCTGGCCGGATCTGGCTATGAACCTGAAGAGAGAATGAGGCTAGGAACAAAATTATAAAATTGATAATTATTATTTTTTTCACTTTAAACCTCACTTTCTTTAAGTTCTTTCTGCAATAATTTTATTTTGAGCAGGAGCTGTTTTTTTTCAATCAATCCCTGGATTCTTTGCAGCTCTTCGGCTGAGAGGTGGTCATTCATTTGCATCAGTTCATAAAAAAGAAGTTCAATCTGGTCACAAATCTCTTTAGCTTTAGCCATCCTGAACTTTCGCAACTGAGGATTGATATATTTTTTCTGGGAAAGAAGGTCTTTAGCTTTTTGATAGACATATTCACTTTTCCAGAATTTCTGTCCTTTTTCAGGCGGCGTTTGGACAAAATCTAACAACAGATATTGGCTTCTGTCCAGATAATCAAGAGTTTCCCTTCTAGCAATTTCCAATTCTGCTTTCTCCAAAAACCTGGGAGAAACTAAAACTTCCCCTCTTCCTGTAGTCTTGACCAAAGAAAGCCTGAAGATGAACAAAGTAGCCAAGGCGCCGATTAAGATACCAATCAACACCCCAGCATAAACTGGCCTCAATCCAGGCTGAAAAAGATAAGAAAACCACCTTTTCTCCCTTTTCTTTTTATCTAGGGATGCCTTTTTCTGATAAACAAACTCTGTTATCTCTGGCGCCAGATTTTCCCAATCCACCGTAGCCATAACCCGATCAATGTCAGACTGAAAGGAATTGGCTGCCTCCATAAACTGTTTTAACCTATTAAATTCTTGCCGGCAAAGGGAGCACTGATTAAGGTGAGCAGCTAACATCCTTCTCTTTTCCTCTGGAAGCTCTTGGCTGAGGAAATCCACCATTTCTTTCTTATATTTTTTACATCCCTTCATTTTCATCTCTCCAAATAAGGACTGATCTGCTTTTTCATGTTTTGCACAGCTTTGAAATGAAGTGATTTTACAGTCCCTAAGGAAATATTTAAAATTTGGGCAATCTCCCTATATTTAAATTGATTGTAATGTTTCATGACAAAAATCATCCGCTGTTTGGCTGTTAACTTCTGCAAACAGCGGGAAAAGATAGATTTCAAATCTAAAGAAGTAAAAGCATTATCATTGTTCACCAAAGGCAATACTTCTAACTCCTTGTTTTTCTCATATATGTTCTTTTTTCCATAATTTCTCCTGTAATAATCAATACATATATTTTTAGTGATCTGGAGCAGCCAATTTTGAAAATTTTTTCCTAGCTTAAACATATCCAGTTTCTGATATAAACGAAGGAATGTTTCTTGAACAACATCCAAGGCATCTTCTCTGTTATGAAAAAAAGAAAAGGCTAATAAAAAGACCTTCCTCTGATATAGAGCCGTAAGTGTCATAAAAGCTTCTCTATCTCCTTGTTTTATTTTTTCCAAAAGCACATAGGTATCCACTTTTTCGCCTGGTGTCTTTTTTCCCATTCTCAGTTCTTGAAGTTCCTTTCCTGCAAATTGGCTTAACAACTCCGTTCTTCCAAGCCAAATGAGAAAGAGATGATATTCTTCATGATTCTACCTGCTATTTAAACTTCAAAGTTTTCTACGGCAGAATCATAGAAAAGGTTCACTTTAGACAAATAATTAATTTTAGGCAAAGATATTTATAAATTAGCCTCAGCATTGTATTTGGCCGCAATAACCATTCTCCTCCCCATACCAAAAGCTTTACTGGTTACTTTTAATCCAGGAGGAGCTTGCCTTCTTTTATACTCGTTTCTATCAACAGACTGGATAACCCATTTAACTGTTTCCGGGTCATATTTTAGATCGAGTAAATCTTGAAGAGAATAGCCTTTGTCGACATAATAATAAAGGATCTGGTCGAGGATTTCATAAGGAGGCAGAGTATCTTGGTCTTTTTGGTCAGGCTTAAGCTCCGCTGATGGCGGCTTCTTTATTATTATTTCAGGAATTATTTTCTTTTTTCTGTTGATATAAGCAGCCAACTCATAGACCATTGTTTTAGGTACATCAGAAATCACAGCCAAGCCTCCGCTCATATCGCCATATAAAGTACAATAGCCAACAGCCAGTTCGCTTTTATTGCCGCTGGAGAGAACCAGATAACCAAATTTATTAGAAAGAGCCATTAAAATATTGCCTCTTATCCTGGCCTGGATATTTTCTTCAGTAATGTCTTCCTTCCGTCCTCGGAAATGATTCCGTAAAGTTTCAAGATAAGAGTAAAATATTTCAGAAATGGGGATTACCCTAAACTTTATGCCCAGATTTTTAGCAAGTTGCTTAGAATCTTCAATACTCCCTGGAGAAGAATAAGGACCGGGCATAGAAACGCCCAGGACATTTTCTCTGCCTATAGCTTCCGTAACCAAACAGCAAGTTAAGGCCGAATCAATCCCTCCTGACAGGCCTAAAACTGCCTTTGAAAATCCACATTTTTTCATATAATCTCGAACACCCAGAATCAAAGCTTGACAAACACTTTCAATTTTTTCTTGGGGATGATAATGCCCAGTTCTGCCCTCTTGGCTCAAATCAACTGTTTCTACGTACTCTCTGAATGAGGGAAAGACCTTGATGAAATTTCCTGCCTTATCACAACTCATGCTCCGACCATCAAAAATTAACTCATCGTTGCCGCCTATTTGATTAACAAAAAGAAAAGGAATTTTATGTTTGCTGGCATGAGTTTTGATAATACGATATCGAATTTCTTCTTTTCCTATACAAAAAGGAGAAGCTGAAATATTAATAAAAACGGTAGCCCCCTTCTTGGCTAAAATTTCCATTGGATTAAAAGGATAATAACGGTGAAGCCACAATTCAGGGTCATTCCAGGCATCCTCGCAGATAGAAAGGCCCAGTTTTTCACCTTTGAAAGAGATAATATTAATCTCTGGAGCAGGATCAAAGTATCTTTCTTCATCAAAAACATCATAGTTGGGCAGCAAAGATTTATACTGATGCCCAATTATTTGGCCTTGATAAATTAGGAGGGCAGAATTAAAAAGACCCTTGCCTGTCCTCTGGCCAGTAGGCCAAGGAGCACCCATTAAAATCCCTATCCGAGGATACTTAGTTGAAATTCTGGTCAGCTTTCTAACAGCTTGTTGACTTCTTTCAATGAAAAAGCTTCTCTCCAGAAGGTCTCGCGGAGGATAGCCAACCAGAAAAAGTTCCGGGAAAATTACCAGGTCCGGTGAATCAGCTTGAGCCAAAGATAAGGCTTTTTCAATCTTGGCCAAGTTACCTTCAATGTCACCAATAGTTGGATTGAGTTGAGCCAGAGTAGCTTTCATTTCCCTCTCCTTTCTTTTAAAAAGCCTTCTTGTTCTAGGTTACGAGCAGGCCATGAAAAAAATATTAAGAGAAGTCTTCAAATCAAATTACATTCCTTGGCTTTCAAGTTTAAAAATCTATGAATAAAATCTGCTAAAGCTATCAATCACTCCTTGAAAGAAGCTGCCCTTCATTTATAACGAATCCATTTAACAATCTCTCTAAAACCGGGGCGCTTGCCATACATAAGAATTCCTACCCTGTAAATTTTGGCAGTAAGCCAAACCATAAAAAAGATGGTTAAAACAAGGATTAAAACAGAACTGCCTACCTGAAGGAAAGGAGGAAGCAATATACAAATGCGGAGCAACATTAAAATGGGAGCAAAAAAAGGAACTAAAGATAAACTTATAGCCAGCGGACTGTTAGGGCTTCTTATGACATACATCATAAGAAGGACAGGAACAACTAAAAACATAGTCACTGGGAAAAGAAGTTGCTGAGCCTCTTTTTCGGAATTAACCATAGAACCAATCGCAGCGTAAAAAGTGCCATAAAGGAAATAGCCCAGGATGAAGAAAATAACAAAATAAATAAAAATGTAAGCAGGAATACTCGGCAGTTTAAAACTCGAAGCAGCCGGAACAAAAGAAGCTATCAGGGATTGGCTGTAACGGGAAGCCAAGAAACCGAAAAGAGCCCAGATGGCATATTGGGTAAAGCCCACAGCTCCAATCCCTAAAATTTTTCCGACCATGAGTTGGAAAGGTTTTAAAGAGGAGAGGACAATCTCTACTACTCTAGAATTCTTTTCTTCAATAACTCCTCGCATAATGGCTGCTCCATAGAAGAAAAGAGTCATGTAAAGAATGATAACCAGCAAATATGAAATAATAAATGTGCCTCCAGTCTCTTCCTCTTCCCCCCTTTTGGTTATCTTAATAGTTTTTAATTTAACCCCTTTAATATAGCGAGCTATTTTGGCTGGATCCAGGCCTTCCTTTAGCAGTCTTTTCTCGACCACAACATTGGTCAAAGCCTGATGAATGTCTTTTAATTTATCAAAATCAGAAACATGCTGGGAAACATACTCAGCTTCGCCTACTTCCAGAATATCAAAAGGGATATAAACATAAGCAGATAATTCCTTTTCCAGAACTTTCTGGTTTAGTTCTGACCGCCAGTATTGAGGATTCTGAGAAATCTGAAATTTTTGAAGAAGATAGCGGCGACGGCCGTCTTTCAATTTATAATCAAGTTTTTTATCCAAAGCTTCAAAAACAGTTTGACTCATATCAACTATGCCAATTCGCTCCTGCTGGCCAACAGAAACTACTGAGACCAGAATAGGAATAAAAATAAAGGAAGCAATCAGGATAGGGCCAAGAATAGTAGCAATGATGAAACCTTTAGTTCTTACTATCTGCAAATATTCTCTTTTAATGACTGATAGGACTTTTTTCACCTTTCTCTCCAACTATTTGGATAAAAATAGCATTCAGGCTTGGTTCTCTTACTTCAAATTTATTAATCCTAACTTTGCTGGCTAAATCCTGAAGAAGAAGCTGAGTATCAGCTTCTTCCTGCAGCCTGATTTCGACTGACTTCCCATAATCATCCAGCCTATCAATATAAGAGTAGTTCCTGATGAAGCTTATCTCTCCTTCATAATCAACGATAACAGTATTTTTACCGTACTGCTTTTTGATGCTATTTAGACTACCTTCCAAGATCTTTTCAGCCTTGTTAATAAGACAAATATTGTCACAGATCATCTCTACCTGCTCCATCCGATGGGTGGAAAAGATAACTGTTCTTCCTTCTTTTTTCATTTCCAGCATTATATCTTTCAACAATTTGGTATTAACCGGGTCTAACCCAGCAAAAGGCTCATCTAAAATTATCAATTGAGGCTGATGAATAACGGTCACAATAAACTGTAATTTCTGCTGCATTCCCCTGGAAAGTTCTTCTACTTTTTTAGAATGCCAGGGAGCCAGATCAAATCTTTCTAGCCAATAATCAATCCTCTTTAGAGATTCATTCCTTTTCATTCCTTTCAATTCGGCAAGGAAAAGGAGAAGTTCTCCTACCTTCATTTTAGGATAAAGCCCTCTATCTTCAGGAAGATATCCAACTCTGGACTTCATGGCCTCATCCATCTTGTGGCCCAGAACATTTATCCTGCCTTCATCAGGAAGAATAATATTCATGACCATGCGGATGGTCGTAGTTTTACCTGCCCCATTGGGACCCAGTAAGCCGTAGATAACTCCTTGCTGAATGTTGAAAGTCAGATTTTTAACAGCATAAAAGTCGCCAAATTTCTTAGAAACATTCTCTACTTCAAGAGCTCTCATTTCTTCCACCCTTTTTTTCCCTGATTTTAGTCAAAATCTCATTATTTAATTTCTTATTAACCTTTTAAAAAATAATAATAACCAAAAAAAAGTAAAAATGAAACGGCAAAAAAATAAACATAAAAAATAATTAAAGCGGCCCGCTGAGGACAGCGGGCCCTACACGTTGTATTCGTTTCATTTCTTTACTTTCAACTTTAAACTTTATACTTTAAATCCTTTACTTCTCAACGTTAACTCTTCACCTAGTTAAAACCACAGGTTGCTTTTCAACTTTTCTTGTGTTAATTTTGAAAAAAGAAATGATAAGATTTGGTACTTCTGGCTGGCGAGCGGTGATGGGAGAAGAATTTACTTTCCAGAACGTAAGATTGGTAGTTCAGGCAATCGCCAATTATCTTAAAAAAAAATATCCAGAGCAAAAACTATCCCTCATTGTCAATTACGATACCAGGTTTTTATCAGAAAGATATGCAAATGAAGCAGCTAAAGTATTATCTCATAACCAAATTCATGTCTACCTGACTGATAGAGACGCCCCTTCCCAAGCACAAGCTTACCAAATAATAAAAAGAAAAACTCATGGCGGAATAAATTTTACGGCCTCTTTTAACCCGCCTGAATATAATGGTCTCAAATTTAATACAGCCACAGGAGCTCCCGCTCTACCCCAAATAACTGACAAAATAGAAAAAGAAGTAAAACTTTTAGCCAAAGGAGGTTCTTTTTGCCCTTACTATCCAAAGGGAGAATTTATTGAAAAAATAGATCTTCAATTAGACTATCTGAATTACATTCAAAATAAAATCAACTTTAGCTTAATAAGAAAATCAAAAATTAAGATTGCCGTGGATTTGCTTTACGGCACGAGCCGTGAATATCTGGACGAAATTCTTGAAGAAAACCAAGTGCCAGTAGAAGAAATCCATGGTTATATCGACCCTTATTTCGGAGGTATTACCCCCTCTTGTTCTGAGGAAAATCTGAGAGAATTAAAAGCTATTATTCAGGAGAAAAAATGTCAGCTGGGAATCGCTACTGACGCTGATGGAGATCGGTTTGGAGTGGTTGACGAAAAAGGAAATTTTATTATTCAAAACTTAATTCTTTCTTTATTATTAGATTATATTATGACCCATAAAAAATGGCGAGGAGGAATAGCCCGCTCAGTGGCTACCACTCACCTAGTCGATCGGATCGCCCGCCGCTTTGATCTCCCCCTTTATAAAACTCCCGTAGGATTTAAATATTTAGCTGATCTCTTTTTAAAGAAAAAGATAATTTTTGGAGGAGAAGAAAGTGCCTGTTTAGCTATCAAAGATCATCTTCCCGAAAAAGACGGTATTTATGCTGGTTTGTTAGTGGCTGAAATGATAGCAGCTACAGGAAAAAGCCTATCTCAGCAAATCAAAGAATTATTCCAAAAATATGGAAAAAGGGTTGGCAAACAAAAGACCATACGCTTGACTCCCACTAATGAAACAAAACTAAAAAAGCTGATAAAGAACCCTCCACTTAAATTTGCCGGAAGAAAGGTCATCAATGTAGAGACCATAGATGGCATTAAGCTCGACTTTAGTGATGATGATTGGATTCTTCTTCGTTTTTCAGGCACTGAACCTCTTATTCGGTGTTATGGGGAAGCCGGTACCAATAAAGAATTGACCAGGTTGATGCACTACGGGCTGGAGGCCATCTCTTGAGAAATAAAGCAGAAAAAAAGGCTACTTTCCGCCAGAAACTATTAGGTATTGCCTTGGTTTCTCTCTTTCTTATTTTAATTATTGTTTCCTTTTTCGGAAAAAACGGGCTACTCGAAATGCAACACTCTAAGAAAAAATATTCGGCACTTATTCACCAAATAGAGCAGCTTAAGAGTCAAAAAAAGAAACTTGAAAAGGAAATCAAAGCCTACAAAGCAAATCCCCAAGCCATCGAAAAAAAAGCACGGGAAAAATTATGGCTGATGTTACCGGATGAAATCGTCATTATAAAAAAAGAAAAGTAAATATAATTTCACTTTATGTCCCAATTACCTGAAAAAAAGAATATTCAATATTTATTAGAAGGCCTTAATTCTGCCCAAAAAAAGGCTGTAACCCATGGCCAGGATCCTCTCCTGATAATCGCCGGGGCCGGAACCGGCAAGACTAAAGTTATCACCCATCGCATCGCTTATCTTATTGCCTCCAAACTGGCTAAACCTGAAGAAATACTGGCGGTGACTTTCACCGAAAAAGCAGCCAATGAAATGGAGGAGCGGGTTGACCTTCTAATTCCTTATAGCTATTCTTTCGTCGAGATCAGCACTTTCAATTCTTTTGGGGAAAAAGTCTTGAGGAATTACGGCCTGGAAATTGGTCTTCCCCCTGACTTCAAGCTTTTAGATGAAATAGAGCAGATTATCTTTTTTAGAGAACACCTTTTTCAATTTCCCTTAAATTATTTTCGCCCTCTGAGTTCTCCCTCAAAATACATTCAAGATATTCTAAGCACCATAAAGAGACTTAAACAAGAAGACATTAAGCCTGAAGAATATCTTAATTACGGCAAACAGCTAATTAAGGATGCCTCTGACCAAGCTGCTAAAGAAAATGCTTTAAAACACATGGAAATGGCTCAGGTTTATAAACGCTATCAGGAAATATTAAGGAAGGAAGGGAAAATTGACTTTGAGGACCAAGTCTGTCTGGTGGTCGAACTTTTCAGGCAAAGGCCTTCAGTCCTTCAAGAATTTCAGGAGCGATATAAGTACATTTTAGTCGATGAGTTTCAGGATACAAATTACATTCAGTTTGAGCTCCTCAAGTTATTAGCGGCCAAACATAAAAATCTAACCGTTTGCGGTGATGATGATCAGAGTATTTTCCGCTTTCGAGGTGCCTCTCTGAGTAACATTCTCAATTTTCAGGAATTTTATCCAGAGGCCAAAAAGATAGTCCTTACTAAAAATTACAGATCCAGCCAAGCCATCCTAGATTCAGCTTATCAACTCATCAAGCATAACGATCCTTTCCGCCTGGAATCCAAATATAATATAAATAAAAAACTCGAAGCTTCCGCCAAAAAAGAAGAAGATAAATCCATCCATCTCCTTCAGTTTGACAACGTCTCTCACGAAACTGACAAAGTAGCTGAAATTATCCAAGAGAAAATTGAGGAAGGATACAGTTATGGCGAAATAGCAATTTTAGTCAGAAGGAATGCCGATGCTGAACCCTTTCTGCGCTCTCTTAATATGAAGGAAATCCCCTATCGCTTTTCTGGGAGCCGCGGATTATACGCTCAAGATGAAGTAAAAATTCTTGTCTCTTTCATTAAAGCTGTAACTGATTTTGAGGATAGCAAAAGTCTCTTTTATTTAGCTCTTTCCCCTGTTTATCAAATAGATCCTTATGATTTAACCCTTGTTTCCAACTATGCTCACAAGAAAAATATCCCCCTCCACCAAGTTTTTAAAGAAATATATGAGGGCAAAAAAAAAGTAGATATTTCAGCTACTACTATCCAAAAAATCAATAAAATATTCCAAGATTTGCTCTACTTTATCCAACTTTCCGCCTCCCAGAATGCAGGTAGAGTTCTTTATTCTTTCCTGGAAAGGACAGGTTATCTCAAAAGCCTGGTTGAAGGCGGCAGGCTTCAGGATGAACTAAAACTCAAGAATATTCGTCTTTTCTTTGACAAAGTAAAAAACTTTTCTCAACTAAGTAAAGAAGATTCCATCTATGCTTTTGCTGATTATCTTGACCTCCTTCAAGAAGTGGGAGATAACCCAGCTACAGCCGAAGCAGAGTTGGAAGAAGATGCAGTTCAAGTTTTGACTGTCCACAAAGCCAAAGGTCTGGAATTTACTATAGTTTTTATGGTCGGTCTAATCGCCGACCGTTTTCCTGGTAGAGACAGGAAGGAAAAAATACCTATACCAGATGAAATTTTAAAGGAAGCTCTCCCTCCAGGGGAAAATTATCTTCAGGAAGAACGCCGGCTTTTTTATGTGGCCATGACCAGAGCCAAGAAACATCTTTATTTAACTTGGGCCAGAGATTATGGTTTAAAACGTTTAAAAAAAATTAGCCCTTTTGTTCTCGAAGCTTTTGATCTCCTTCAAAGACCAGAAGAGACTCTCCGTTCTTCTGTTCTTGAAGAAATAAAAAGGTATTCACCTCAGCCGCCATCGCTTTCCTCTAAACAGGTTTTAAGCCGTAATAAGCTTTTAACTTTAAGCTATTTCCAGGTGGATGATTATCTCACCTGTCCCCTTAAATATAAATTCAGACATATTATGAAAATTCCAATTCTTCCTTCCCATACTCTCGTCTTTGGAAGAGTTCTCCATAACACTATTAACTTCTACTTAAAAAAAAGAAAAATGGGCAAAAAGATTAGCCAAGAAGAATTGCTCCAAGAATACGAAAAAAGATGGATAAACGAAGGTTATCTCAGCCGGGAACACGAGGAAATGAGGAAAAAAGCAGGAGAATTAGCCCTTCGCCAATTCTATCGGAGAGAAGAAAAACAAAAAGCGAAGCCCGGTTGGCTGGAAGAACCTTTCAAGTGGCAAACTGATAATATTAAATTCATCGGTCGTTGGGATAGAGTAGACATTACCCCTAAAGGAGCAGTCATTATTGACTATAAAGCCACTCAAGTTAAAGATCAGAAGGAAGCTGATCAAAAAACTAAAAAAAGCCTGCAGATGGATCTTTACGCTTTATCTTTTATCAAAAGCCAGAACATCCCTCTTCTTGAAACCCGTCTTCATTTCTTGGAATCTGATCTTGTTGGCCGTGCTCAAAAAAAAGAAAAAGAAATACTCAGAGCCATGGCCAAAATTAAAGAAGCAGAAGAGGGTATTCGTCGTCAGCATTATGAACCTAAACCTGACTGGCACAACTGCCGACTGTGTGAATTTCGTCTTATTTGTCTCTCTTCTTATGTTTATTAAAGCCAAAATAGGGGAGGGTTTAGTCTTCAGTTTTAAATTATGGGGAAAAGTTGCCCGCTTGAATCTCTTATGCTTTGAGAGAAGAAGGAGCAATTGTCAATTATTCTGGAAAAAATAAAAAGGCATAATAGCCAAGATATTATCTTTTTCTAAAACTTTAAGCCGAGAAATAATTTCCTTGAATTGAGGCTGAAACTCACTTTTTTCGCGGATTAACCTCCTGCCAAAAAGAGCCTGCCAAAAAGAAATCTTTTGGGGCCAAACAACGAGCCTAACTTCCTCCTCGGCCGGAATTCCTGCCAATTTTTTAGTTATATTAAGGGCTGTGGTTAGCCCTCCTATTTCATCTACCAATCCTAGTTTTTGAGCCTGGCTGCCTGTCCAGACTCTGCCTTTTCCCAATTTATCTATTCCATTTTTACTCATTTTTCTTCCCTGAGCCGCTTTAGTCAGAAAACGATCATAAATCCATAGAATTTCATCTTTAAGTATTTTTCTTTCCTCTCCAGTAAAACCTCTAAAACTTGAAAAAAAATCAGCTTTCTGACCATAAATTAATTTTTCTGAAGTTACCCCTAACTTTTTATAGAGCCCAGCCAGATTAAATTTACCAGCCAGAACTCCAATCGAACCAGTCAAGGTTTGGGGTTGAGCCACAATCTTATGAGCAGCCATAGCTACCCAGTAACCTCCAGACCCGGCCACATCTGACATGGAAACAACAAAGGGTTTTTCTTTCTTGGCTAAAATCACCTCTCTCCAGATTGTATCTGAAGCAACGGCTGAACCTCCTGGACTGTCAACCCGAAAAACTATTCCCAGGATAGATTTGTCATTTCTAGCTTTTCTTATCCATTTAGCTATGGTGGAGCTGCCCATTGTTTGATAAAGGCTTTGCCCGCTGTGAATAAGACCTTGACCATAAATAAGAGCTATCTTTTTCCCTCTATTTAGGCCTAAAGAACTGGGTTTTACCCTTAAATACTGCCGATGGCTGAGACGAGTAAGTTTTCTTCCCTTTTCTCTAAGCAATTCCGCCAGTTGATCTTCAAAAAGGAGCTTGTCTACCAAGCCGGCTTTGAGGGCTTCCTCTCCCTGAAAAAAACCACGGTCAATTAAATTACTCATAGTCGATTCACTTTTTCCTCTGGCTTCAGCAATTGTCTTTGAATAATAATTAAAAAGACCAGAGTAAATTGATTCCATCATCTCTTTATGAGCTGGAGTAAAGCCTGTTTCTGTAAAAATATTATAAGCAGTCTTATATTGTTCAACACGTTCAAATTGAGCTTCAATACCTAGCTTATTTAAGGTGTTCTTAAAAAAAGGAAAGTACCCTCCTATACCGTTAATACCTAACCATCCCAAAGGATGAAGAATGATCTTATCGCAAGCTGTGGCCAGAAAATATTCTTTATCAAATTCCGGGGCCTCCTCTATATAAGCATAAGCCTTTTTACCCGATTGCCTAAAATCTAAGACAGCTTGCCGCAGTTCATTTATCTTGGCCCAATTACACTGAAGATAGCCAAGGCGAAGGAGAAGAGATTGAATCCGATCGTCTCTTTTGGCTTTGCGGATATTCATCCACAAATCGTACATAGAAAGTGGTTCCTGTCCAAAAAGTAAAGTAAAAAAATTAGGAATAGCTCTTTCTGCAATTTCTCCTGATAAATTGAGCTCAAGGTAGGAATGGGCTTTAACTGCGGGAGGTCGGCCTACCATATAGTAAAAAAAGGTGGCTGCAGTAATGACAATCAACAAGAGAAAAATTAAAAATATAATCAACACATATTTTCCTTTTTTCATCTTTCCTCCTCAAAAATGAAAATCTTCATCTCAATCTTATCTTAAACTAAATATATCAGAAAAAAAATTTTTATGGAAAGAAAGAACTTAATCAAAGAGTTAAAACAATACACTTTAGAGCTGAGAGCCTATTCCCAAGACTCGGAGACATTGTTAAAACCGTGATGAGTGAAATTGCTCCCAAAGATTGATTTCTCCTTTGATTTAGAAGAAAATATAGTCACATGAGAAGAATAATAAAGATGATTAGCCTAATGGGGATAATGGCTGGTTTTATATTATCATTTTTATTCCTGGCCTCAGCCGAAAATGATATTTACACCCGTCTTAGATTGAAAATGGTCAAAAACCAGCTGGAAGCTCGAGATATAACCGATAAAAAAGTATTAGAAGCCATTGCCACTGTCCCCAGGCATCTTTTTGTCAGCCCTACTTACCGCAGTCGGGCTTACGAAGATTATCCCTTACCCATAGATGAAGGACAGACAATTTCCCAGCCTTACATCGTAGCTTTGATGACTCAATGCCTTAATTTAAAAAAAGGTGACAAAGTCTTAGAAATTGGCACCGGCTCTGGGTACCAAGCTGCTGTCCTGGCTCATCTTACAGACCAAGTGTACTCAATAGAGATAAGAAAAAATCTAGCTAAAAAAGCATCTGAAACTTTAAAGAAACTTAATTATAATCAAGTTAAAGTCAAATGGGGAGATGGTTATTTTGGCTGGCCCGAGTATGCTCCTTTCGAGGCAATTATTGTCACCTGTGCCGCCAACCATGTTCCTCCTCCCCTTTTAAAGCAGCTTAAAGAAGGCGGCACACTGATTATTCCTCTCGGAAGTACTTTATACTTTCAGACACTTACTCTCATCACCAAAATAAAAGGGAAACCTCATGTTAAACACGTTTTAGGAGTCCGCTTCGTCCCTATGATTGGAGAAGCCCAGAAAAAGAATGGCCGCTAAATAGGCCACTGCAGCCAAGAAAAGAACCAAACTATATCCTGTCCAGAAGGCAATCATTAAAGCTGAAATTGAATTAACTACAGAAGAAAAGCCGTTTGTAGCCCAGGCCCAGGGGATAATTCTTTTCTCCCTAGAGGCTATCATTCTGATGCCAGTTGGAAAAGGAAAGCCCATCAAAAACCCAAGAGGGAAAACAAAGAAAAAAGTTAGAACCACTTTCCCTGGAAGAGAAAAACCAAGGAATGTTTTAAAGAAAAAAGGGGAAAAATAAAGCTCTGCCAAGATAAAAACAGCGCACAAACAGAGGCTGAGTCTCAACTTCCGCTTGGGGTTCTCTCCCAGAATCTTTGGGGAAAATAAGCTGCCAAGGCTGGAAGAAAAAAGAAGGGAAAAAATGATGGCAGCTCCAGCATAAAGAGGATGACCTAGAAAAAGAATGAATTTATGGATATAGGTGATCTCAACAAACATAAAAGCCAGGCCAATCAAGCCAAAATAGCCCAGTATTTTAGGAAAATTGCTCTTAATTGACAAAGACTGAGTCCGCCAGACAATTAAAGGTAACCAGATCATGATGATGGCTAAAATTATTGCCTGGATGAGTAAAAGAAAAACCAAAAATTCTCCTTGGAGAAAGGGCAGCCATCTTCGACCGAAGGCTTGATAAGTATCTTTCCAACGACTCCATTTGAAAAAATTAAAAAAGAAAGGACGATCATCTGAAACGGGCCTAATATCAAAGAGATAAGATTCATAGAGTTCTTTTCTGCTTGAGGGATTGAGGAGCTGAAGTGTATACTTATAATAGAGAGGCTGATTAAATTTATTATAGAGATTAGTCTCTGAGGCCTTAATATTTGGATAATATACCAAGTCAAATAGACATCTATCGGCAAAATCCTTTAATTTTTTTATGTCTGTCTTTTGAAAAGGTGTTTTTTTGATAAAATAACTTATAGTGCCCCAGCTTCTAATAGCTATTAGTCTGGAAAAAGGATTAAGGCCATTCCTCTCTAAAGCTTCTATCAAAGTAGCTAGAATTCTCAATTCTTGACGAGGAGGAGGGAGAAGATAAAAGCTGAGGCTGAGAACTCCTTGAGACGAAAGGCTGTGGAGTGCTTGCTGGAGAGAATCAAGAGTAAAGAGATAATTCTCCCCAAAACCATATAAGCCTGTGCTGGATGAACCAAAAACGTCAGTTAAAGAAAAAATTATTAGGTTGTATTGATTTTTTTCTTTTTGAAGAGCAGACCTACTTATAGCTGAAACAGACCGAACATATCTGCGGTTATAAAGATTTCCGCTAAAAGCATTCAGCTCCTGTCTTATCAATTTGACCAGAAGCGGATTGCTCTCGATGACTTTAATTGAGGAGGATTTAAAGAACATGGCCATAAGCACATCTAAACCTCCCCGAGGCTCAATAATCAAAGTTCTGGGCTTAGAGACAAGGGAATAAGCAAAGGAAGCAGGCAGAAACTTAAGAAACTCTAACTTCTTGGCCTCCGTCTGGGAAAAATGGGTAATGGCCGTTAATTGACCGCCATCAACAGCTAAACCAAGCTGTGAGGGCAACTGTTTATCATAGATTAAACTTAAGCCAGGAGCATATCTTACTGCCGGTGATTTAAAAACATCTAAACGGGAAATAGCATTCCATCTTGTAAAAAGGTGCTTGGCCTGAGGATACTTCAAAGCTACAGGCAGATCTTTAAAGGGAGATATCCTGAAACTTAGCCAAGAAGGAGCTATAAGGAAAAGGGCAATCACACTGGCCGCCAGCAAAAAAATCAATGCTTTAAGCCACTTCTTTTTCTTTTCACAAAATAAAAAAGAGGCACATAAAGCAAAAAAAGAAATAGAAGCCATCACCCCCCTATCTCCTTTAGGCAGGAAAACAATAATACTCAGTAAGGTGCCGCAACCTGCTCCTAATAAGTCAGCAAAGTAAATTCTGGTTACCAGCAGATGCTTGTGAGTAATAGCTGAAGAAATAATTAAGCCAGCCAAGAAAAAAGGAAGACTGAGAAGAAAGTAATATAAGAAAACAAAGAATATTTGATTCTTATCCCAAGAAAGCTTGATGAAGTCAAAAGGCAAACTGTTACAAATAATAAAATTAAAAAAAACAGATAAAGCTAAAAAGAGTGAACTGAGAGTGAGGAATTTCCGGTGGTCGACTTGGCTCAGTTTGGGCCAGGCAGAGAGGAAAGAGCCGCTAGCAGCATAGCCTAAAAAAGCAATGCTTACAACCCAAAAAGCAAAATGGTATTGTTGATTTATAGAGAAATAGCGAATAAGCGAAAGCTCCAGACAGAGGGTAGCGCAGGAGACAAAATATATTCCAGCTAAAAAACCAGGTTGAATTTTATTATTTTTCACTGGCGGCAAAAAAGGTGGAGCCTCTTTGTCCATGCTTCTGTATTCTAGGCAATCGAAATAAGGAGTTCAAGTAAATTAGAGGGCCTCAATCATCATAAAAATAAAACCATTTCCCCGACAACTATAGATGACTAGAAATCAGAATGGGGGTATTTCTGGCTTCTAGCAGGTCTTTTATATCTTATTTAAACAGATTTGACTTATGCTTTTCCAAGTCTAGGGGTTAATTCTTCTAGTCATTAAAGGTGAGAAAACCAGTTAAAAAATCACCTTTAAAATCGTCTTTTTTGGTGATTGACGATTAGAGCCAGAACCGATATAGATAAAACAGCTTTTAAAATGGTAATAAATATTATGAAAAATAATAATTATTTTTTTAATTTGACAAAGGCTATTTTTTCTGATAATAACAAAGAAAAATTAAAAACTTCAGATGGAGAACAAAGCCGTTTATCCAGGTTCATTCGACCCCATCACCAATGGTCATGTGGATATCATAAACAGGGGGCTTAAAGTTTTTAATAAAATCTTAGTTGCCGTTCTTGAAAATCCCAAAAAGACTCCCCTTTTCACGACTAAAGAAAGAATAAGCATGATAAAGGAATCCTTTTCCAACCAAAAAAATGTTGAGGTAAAGGCTTTTAAAGGCCTCCTAGTAGAATTTGCCAAAAAAAATGAGGCAAAAATAGTAATAAGGGGGCTGCGAGCTGTTTCTGATTTTGAATATGAATTTCAGATGGCCTTAATGAACAGAAAGCTTAATCCTGAAATCGAGACTTTTTTTATGATGCCCAATGTAAGTTATACCTTTCTTAGTTCGAAACTGGTCAAGGAAATTTTCATGTTAGGAGGATGCCTAAAGGACTTAGTCCCAGTTCATGTTGAAAAAAAATTGAGAGAAAAGTTTAAAAAAGAAATATGAATTTCAGCCCATTAAGGGAGATATAAAATGTTCGGTCTAAGTCGGGAAAAAGGATTAGTTGGCCTGGATATAGGTTCCCACTCAATTAAAGCTATAGAACTCTCAGCTAAAAAAAGAGGAGATGAGCAGCAGTATGAAGTAAAAAAAATAGGCTATGAAATTCTGCCACGGGATGCTATTGTCGAGGGAACAATCATCGATGCAGCTGCAGTGGCCGAAACGATCAAGTTGATATTCGATGAAAATAAAATTATCAACAAAAATGTATCTATTTCAATTTCTGGAAATTCGGTTATTATCAAAAAGATTTCTCTGCCCTCTATGGAAACTGAAGAATTAGCTGAATCCATAATCTGGGAAGCTAAACATAATATTCCTTATCCTTACGAAGAAACAAATGTTGATTATGCCATTTTAAAACCTTCGCCAGGTGCGGAAGAAAAAAATCTTGACATCTTACTGGTAGCTGCCAAGAAAGAAAAAATATCTAACTACAGCAGCGTTGTCCAGCAGGCCAACAAAAACTTAAAGGCCATAGAAGTTGACGTTTTTGCTCTTCAAAATGCCATGGAAATAAATTATCCCGAAGTTATCAGCCAAAAGACTATAGCCATAGTTAATATCGGAGCCAACATCACCAATTTGATTATTATTGAAAAAGGGATCCCTCAGTTGTTCCGAGACTTATCAGTTGGGGGATTCTTTTTTACAGAAAATATGAGTAAAGATCTTAATATTGGTTTTGATGATGCTGAAAAAGTCCTCAAAGGAATTCCTGTCAAAAACATTCCTTCTGAACAATTAGAATTTGCCCTGAAATCAAATATTGATAACCTCCTTCAAGAAATTGAAAAAACTTTCACCTTTTACGAAGCAAGTGAAAAGGGGAAAAATAAAATTGAACAAATATATCTCTGTGGAGGACTATCAAAATTGAAGGGCCTGCCCTCCTTTTTTGAGAAAAAATTCAACATAAAAGCAGATGTTCTAAACCCTTTTAATAAAATAAATTTTGATGAAAAAAAATTTGATACTATTTATTACCAAGAGCTGGCTCCTCTTTTCGGAGTAGCCACCGGACTGGCTACCAGAAGATTGGAAAAATAAACAATGATTAGAATAAACCTTTTAAAACCAGAAAAAAAAGAATTAAAAGAAATACCAGGCATTCCTACCCCAGAAGTTAAAAAGGAAAGGAAGGTTCCTCTATACAGCCTTATCTTTCTGCTGCTTATTGTCGTTATCGCCTTCCTTTTTATTTCTCAAAGGAATGCTTTACACAAAGAAAAAAAACTCCTTAAAATAGCTCAAGAAGAAAAAGCCCAACTCCAGGATGTTTTAGTCAAACTAGACAAGCTTGAAAAGCAGAGAACTATTTTTCTAAGAAAAATTAACCTTATCAAGCAGTTGAAAGCCCATCAAGAAGTGGCTGTAACAATTATGGATGAATTAAGCAAAAACATCCCCGATTGGGTCTGGTTAACTGAAGTCAATTACAAACAACAGACAATAGAGATTAAGGGTAGGGCTCTTTCTAATAATTTAATCGCAGATTACATCTTCAATCTTGAGAACAGTCCCTATCTTTATAATGTCAATCTCCTTTCTTCTACCCAAAAAACAATCCAGAATAATCAATTTTTAGAATTTGTTTTAACGGCTCAGTATGTTCTTAAAGGAATTACTTCACCTCAGCCAACTCAACCAAAAAATGAGGGGGAGAAATGAAAAATTGGCCATGGTATGGATATGTACTCCTGGCAGCAATTATTTTTGCATTTTTTTACTTTCTTTATTTCAAACCAAAAAATGATGATCTTAAAAACTTAAGAACCGAACGCATTCAAGTCGAAGATGAAGTAAGACAATTAAGAGCCAAAAAGAAAGAACTTGATAAGATAGAGGCTGAGCTGAAAACCATGGATGCAACTTTAAAAGAGCTGGAAGCCATCATTCCTCAAAGGAAAGAGATTAGTACTATTTTAAGGAAAATCCAGCAATTGGCCAACGATTCACGCTTGAACATCGTAAAGTTTACTCCCAAAGGAGAAATTGATAAAGAATTCTATTCTGAATGGCCAATTCCAATCGAAATTACAGGAAACTATCATAATTTGGCTATATTTTTTGATCGGCTCAGCCATTTCTCACGTCTCTTTAATATAGAAAACTTCTCTATAAAATCTCTAATGAATCAAACTGAAGCTTCTACCATATCAGCCAGTTTTACAGCCAAAACTTATATCTTTCGGGAAGAGATCTCTGCCCGCCAACAAGCTCCAAAAGTAACAGGAAAATAAAATGAGAAAGATTCTAATTTTTTTACTAGTATTCACTTTTTTAAGTTTGGGAATTTCTCCTCTTTTAGCTCAATCCAAAAAGACTAAAACTAAAAAAGACCTCAGTCCACCTTTAGAGGAGAGGACTCCTATCTCTTACAATCCAAGAGGAAGAAGAGATCCTTTTCGTGATTTAATTGCTGGGAGAGAAGTCAAAGAAAAAGGTTTGGTAAGAGGGTTGCCTCAAATGTCTATCAACGATGTTGTTCTCATAGGAATCGTAAAATCTAAAAGTAAATACACAGCCATTATCAACGGTCCCCAAGGATTTCCTTTTTTTATTAAAGAAGGAGACAAATTTTCAGACGGTTTTGTCTTATCTATCAAGGAATCGCAAGTAGTTTTTCGGAAAACCAAAGAAAGGGGCATTCCCTTGATGAGACCAAGAGACATTGTCAAAGAAATAAACCCAGAGGAGCGATAATATGAAAAAGAAAAATTACTTGAAAGTCCTTTTGCTTTTTAGCTTTCTTATCATATTAAGTGGGTTTGCTTACAATAATTCCCCCTTGGTCAATATAAATAGAATATCTGTTCTACCTGGCTCTTTAAATACCAGGATCTATGTTGAAACCAACTCCCCTCTCCCACCTCCTCATACTTTTTATGCCACTGATTCACCGGCAACAATAGTCGTCGACCTTAATAAAATCAACACTAAACAACAGCCACAAATTGTTCAAGATAAATCAAGCCTGGTCAAAACCATTAAAATTGAAAATATAGCTGAAAACAGGCTGCGTCTCTTTATAAACCTTAAAGAACAGGTACCCTATCGAATCTTTTCCGACAAGAACACAACAACTATAGAACTCAATAAGATACAAAAAAATCCTACTACCTATATGCTTGAAAAAGAAACTATTAAAGCCCTTGAAAAGAAAACATCTCGACCCGTTTTCCTTAAAAAAATTGATATCAACCAGAATAATAAGAATCTTATGATAAAAGCCCTGTTGGATAAAGAGACAGTGGCCCAGGTTTTTGCTCTTGGTAATCCTTTACGTTTGGTGGTCGATCTTCTCGATACTGTTTATTCAGGTTCTCCTGCTGTTTATCCAATCAACAAACAAGGCATAGAAAAGGTGCGAACAGCTCAATTCAAAGCAACTCCCCCTCATCCTATCACCCGCATCGTCTTTGATCTCAAGCAGCCTCAATTTTATTCTCTGCTTGAAGAAAAAAGTGGATTGACTATTGCTTTCTACCAGAATGAACCAGTTCCACTGCTATCCTCCCCGCCATTCCCCACCAAGAAAGCTGAGCCAGAAGTAAGCTCTCTTCCAGAAATCCAAGCCAAAAAAAGTCCAAAAGAAAACAAATCTCAACCCAAGACAATTGAAGCTCCTCCTAAAGAAAGGGTCTCTGCCCTTAATCTTGGTCAACCAGATAGCCCGGCTGAATACAAAAAAAGTCAAGAAGAGCAGTTTAAGCCCAAAACTATAGCCGAACCAGAAGAAAAATATAAAGGAGAAATTATCAGTCTTAAATTTAAAGATGCTGATTTACGTGACGTCGTCCTTTATTTAGGAGAACTAGCTGGACTGAATGTTGTCTTCGATCCCGAAGTAAGGGGCACAGTCACCGTTGACCTCAAAGATGTTCCCTGGGATCAGGCTCTGGATATCATCTTAAGAATCAATAAAATGGGTAAGACACTAGAGGGTAATATCTTGCGCATTGCGCCCATAAGCGTTTTAACTCGAGAGCAGGAAGAACAGCGCAAACTGAAAGAAACTAAAGAAATGGCTGGACCGGTTATGGTCAAGACTTTTACCCTTTCTTACTCCAAAGCTAAAGATGTCCAAGCTTTGCTCCAAACTAAGATCTCTGAAAGAGGAGAAATAATTGTCGATGAAAGGACAAATACTCTGATCATTTCTGATGTCAAGGATAGAATTGACCTTCTGGAAAAGCTTATTTCAGTTTTTGATACTCCCACACCTCAAGTCTCGATTGAAGCTCGAATTGTGGAAGCAACCTCTAATTTTGTCCGCAACCTTGGAATTCAATGGGGATTCAAAGGAATAGCCGATCCATTTTATGGCAACCAGACATCGCTTCAATTTCCTCATAAAGTCCTAGCCGACGGAGCTCTTATCCCGGCTGGAATCGTAACCAAAGGAATCGGTGGTCCCTTGGGGGGCTATGCTGTTAACCTGCCTGCCCCTGCCTTTTCCAGTGCTTTAGGTCTTTCCTTTGCCAATGTCCTTGATACTTTTAGACTGGACATGGCTATCTCAGCCTTAGAAACGACGGGCCAAGGCCGTATTATCTCAACGCCATCGGTCACCACTCAGAATAACCAAGAAGCAGAAATCCTGCAGGGAAGACAGATCCCTGTGCAAACAGTGGCCAACTTTACTGTAACCACCAGATATGTCAACGCTGCCCTGGAACTCAAAGCCACTCCTCAAATAACAGCTGAAGGAACAATCATTATGTACATCGAAATCAGAAATAATGCCGCTGATTTTGCTAATTTGGTCAATGGCATTCCTCCTATCATCACTCAAAGTGCCAAAACTACAGTTATGGTGCCTGATGGAGGAACAACTGTAATCGGTGGCATTTACAGAACAGAGGACTCTATAACTCGAGAGAGAGTTCCGTTTTTACATAAAATTCCCATTCTGGGCAGTCTTTTCCGCAGTTTTGCCCGGACCAAACAAAATCGGGAGCTGTTAATCTTTATAACTCCGAGAATTATCAAAAAATAGGTGGCTAAAATGGAAAAAGCAAAACAAGCTTTAAAAATAACAGCAACTCTAACTTTGATTTTTTTCTTTCTCTCCTGCAACTCAGTAGTCAAGAACACTCAATCCGACACTATGCTCATGGTCACTAATATCACGGGAAAAGACATTGAAGATAATGATGTTAATTTTCTTCAATCAGATGTAACCCAAGTTGACCCGGATACCAATCAACCATATGTCACAGCTGACTCGGCCACAGCCACTCTTGCCGCTAAATCACTGGAACCAGAACCTGCTCTGGGAACATCTAATTATAGCAATATCCTGGTTACCAGTTATACTGTAAGCTACATCCGTTCTGATGGTAAAAACAGAGAAGGCATTGACGTTCCCTATTCTTTTTCTGGCTCCCTTTCTGTCCTGGTCGAAATTGATACCGCTGTCGATGTTTCTTTCATCATCGTCAGAGAATCAGCCAAATTAGAACCACCCCTTATTAATTTATGGGAGGGCCGGGGAGAAGGACCTTTGACCGTCCAAGCTAAAGTAGACTTTTATGGCCATGATATGGCCAATCATAAGGTCAAGGCCACCGGCTATTTGACCATTTTCTTCGCCAATTACATTGATCAAGAAGGATAAGAACAATGAAGCAGAAAATTAAATTTATATTTATTTTGGCTTTAGTCTTGAGTTTTGTCTTTTCCCCCAGTTGCAAAAGAAAGGCTTTAGAAGAACCTTCACCTGTTGGTCCTTCCTCTCTTTCTATTATTCTAACCCTCACCACCAATCCCAATGTAATTACAGCTGGTTCCAGCCGTCAAGCCACTTCGGTTACAGCCAGCTTAAGGAAATACGACGGTACTCCTATAGCCAATACCGATATCTATTTTGAAATACACGACTCCTCTGGCAACAGGGCCTACGTTGGCTACTTTGAAGGCAACCAATCAGTAGCTAGCAAAACCACCAATAGCAACGGTAAAGCTAAAGTTACCTATTATGGCCCTCTGGCTGATGAAGTAGCCCAAAATACAACTGTTTATATTTATGCCAGTGCTACCTGGAAAGGAGAAGATTTTATTTACGAAGTGGCCCCACTTGATATCGTTCGAAATTATGAAGATGTAATTATCGAGCTCTTAGCTACTCCCAATGTCCTGGTAGCTGGAACCTACAGAGGTGTCTCCAACATTATAGCTACAGTCAAAGACACAGGTGGAGCTCCTCTTGCCAACGCCACCATTATTTTTAAGATTCCAGTGGATGATTCTGGAAATCCCCTTGGCTATTTCGGAAATAATGAAACTGTTGTCACTACAAGTACAGATTCCCAAGGAAAAGCCGAAGTTACTTATTTTGGACCCACCGAAGATGAAGTGAGCGAAGATACTACTGTTGAGATAAAATCCTGGCTGCCTGATTTTGTTGATGAACAAGGACAGTGTTTCTCTACCACAACTTCAGTCTGTATAGTCAGAGAACTCAAAGACTTAATTTTAGAACTTTTTGCTGTACCCAATGTCCTGATTTGCGGAGATGAAAGATCTTCTTCCCAAATAAAAGCTTATTTGAAGATGGGAACATTACCTCTTTCTGGGAGGAAGATATTCTTTAAGGTTTCTGAAGGAGAAGGTACCTTCTCTAATAATGAAAAATTAATAATTGCAACCACTGACGAACAAGGAATATCCACTGTAGTTTACAGAGGACCAACCAAAGATGAAATAACCGGAGACCAAACCGTGACCATTCAAGCTCAGGCAGAATCTTCATCACCTGATGTAGTAACAGCTGATGTGGAAATTCAGCTTATTCGAAGCGGAGGCGACTACTCCCTGGAAGCCGTAGCTGATCCAGATGTTCTCTTATGTACAGATGTTAACCCTACTTCTACCATTAAAGCCCTATTTAAAGAAGGGAATAATCCACTGGCCAATAAGAAAATTACCTTCACTATCAATGAGGGAGTTGGTTTATTTTCTAACAGTCAAATAACCATTGAAGCCACTACTGATGAGGACGGAATGGCTACTGTAACTTATTACGGCCCTTTAAAAGATGACCTTACCGAAGACCAAACTATCACTATCGAAGTTAAAGCAGAAACATCACCTTTTAATTTCATAACAACTACCGTTAGTATAAAGCTTATCAAGCAGGAGTAGCAAACCACCATATTATTTTAATCGTAGATTAAAATCGACTTTTTAGCCGCTATCTTTAAAAAAATTTCTTTCAAAAAAGTTTCCAATTCTTTTCTTTTATTTGTTTTCAAAATCCACTGAATTCCCTTCCTTCTCCGGTAACTACCACTGCGGACTATAGCTGGTCCCAATATTTCAATATTATTGCTTAAATTTTCAATCCGATCTGTAATTTCTCTTGATTTCCGGGCTAAAGTTCTCAAGTTCTTGCCTTGAAGCCAGAGTTCGGCCATAACCGTAAAGGGGGGATAATTCATCAAACGGCGGTATTCGATTTCCTGCTTATAAAAAGAAAGATAATCCATATTGGCTGCCGCTCGAAGGCTGAAGTGGCTAGGCAGACCTGTTTGGATGATAACCTCTCCTTTTTCCTCAGCGGTCAAACCAATCATTTGCCTAATAGTCTGAAAAGTCTTCTGGCTGGCTTTAAAATCAGAAAGAGAAAGCTGTATTTCAGGATAAAGAATTATAACCAGCGAGGCAGGCCGCATATTCCTCTGATGAGCCAGGAGTTTAGTCCCTATTAAAATGTCAATTTTACCTTTTGAAAATAGATAGGTTATCTTCTCTTCTTCTCTTTTGCTTTTAATCCTATCTGTATCAAAACAGACTATCCTGCTCCTGGGAAACATCTCTCTTAACTCTTCTTCAACTGCTTCTGTGCCAAAACTCTTCATCATTATTATTCTGCGGCCACAGTCAGGGCAAACATCCGCTTTAGGCAGAGAGAAATCACAGTAATGACAGATTAATTTTTTTTCTTTCTTATGATAAGTCAGAGAAACATTACACTGAGGACAGCGTGGTATATAGCCACAGCTTGGACAAAAAAGAAAAGAAGCATAACCTCGGCGATTTAAAAAAACTAAAATTGGCTGTCCTTTTTTCAATCTCTCCTTTATTTTTTCTTTTACCTTGGTTGAAATAATTCTTCTTTCTTTGCTAAAGCTGATTATTTCAATCTCTGGTTGATTAAAGCTATCCTCTCCTAAGAGTAAATAACCTTTTTTCTTGGCTCTATAAAAAGTCTCGACAGAAGGAGATAATGAGCCATAAATTAAAAGAGAGTTTTCTTCTTTGGCTCGTAGCCAAGCACCTTGTCGAGCATCATAAACGGGAGTTTCCTGTTGATAATAAGATTCATCATGTTCTTCATCAACAATAATTAAGGCCAGTTCCTGTAAAGGAGAAAAAAGGGCGGAGCGAGGTCCAACAACTAAGCCTACTTCTCCTTTTTTAATCCTTTTCCATTCTATTTCTTTTTGTCTCTCTGTTAATTGACTGTGAAGACAGGCAATACTGGCGCCAATTTTTCTTTCAAATTTGGTAATCATGCTCTTAGTTATCGATATCTCAGGGAAAAGAATTAAAGCTTTCTTCCCTAAACCCAGAGTTTTTTTTATTAAATAAAAATATATCTTCTCCCTCTTCTCTGGGGGGGCCAAGAGAAGAAAAGGAGAGAAAAGACTCTTGCCTATATGGCCAGCAAGGTTAGAGGCTGTCTGCTGGGAAAATTCATCTTCAAAAAAATCTATTTCAAGTTGAGTCTGCCTGGGGGATGAAATACCTCCTTTTTTTCTCCTTCTCGTTTTTAAGCTCTCTTGGATCTGGATAAAACCCTTTTTTTCCAGTTGAGAAAGAAGAAAAGAAATGTTGGCTATCTTTAATTTTTTTCTAAGAAAATGAGGAGTATATTTTTTATTGGCAACAAGCCTTAGGAGTTTAGCTTCAGTCTGAGAAAGATTTTTTTTAGAAAGAATCTGTTTACCCTTTTCAGTAATAATCACTCTTCTTTGAGATCGAATAAGAAAAGAAGAAGGAAGAGAGACCTCCAGGAGCTTACCCCATGAAGAATAATAATGCCTGCTTAATTTTTTAGTAAAAGATAAAAAAGGGGTAGAAAAAATAGGTATCTCATCTAATACCTGGATGATTGGTTTGAGTTTAAATCTTGGAGCTGGATTTCTTTTTTTAACTCCGACGATAAATCCAGTTAACTGACGGCGACCAAAAGGAACAATTACCCTGACCCCAGGCTTGGCTCTTGATTCTTGCCCTATGGGGACAGTATAGAGAAAAGTCTGATCAAGAGGTAGGCCGGGCAGGAGAACTTGGGCATAACGGCTCATTTTTTGCCCAGATAAGCCATTACTTTCTTCATATCTTCCCAAACCATCCGTTTGAGCCGACGATTCCCTTCATTTCTTACTAAATAGGAAGGATGAAAGGTGGGCATTATCCGGATCTTACCATAATCGTAAAATTTTCCCCTTAAAGCTGTCATACTTAAAGAACTTTGTAGAAAAAAATCAGTGGCTACTTTCCCTAAAGAGACTATAACCTGGGGCTTAATAAGTTCAATCTGGGTTAAAAGATACTCCTGGCACTTTTCAATTTCTGTTTGATGGGGATTCCGATTATTAGGAGGACGACATTTAACCACATTGGTAATATAAACATCCTGGCGCCGGTATTTCATGGCCTTAATTATTTTAGTTAAGAGCTGACCTGCTCGGCCGATAAAAGGCTTTCCCTGAAGATCTTCATCTCTTCCTGGGGCTTCTCCTACAAACATCAGTTCGGCCTGAAGATTTCCTTCACCTGGGACAGGGTTTTTTCTATGACGAAAAAGTTCACATTTTCGACAATTCAGGATTTTTTTGACCAAAGAAAGATAATCATCTTTGGCTGAGGAGGAGGCTGAAGTAATAAATTCTACCCCTAACTGGGAATAAAATTTTAATCTTTCTTCCAGATCACTGATAATTTTGGCTGTGTCTTTCTCCAATAATTTCCTCTATTTTATCCAAAATGATTTGGCTTATTTCCAGTTTGCTTTTCTTTTCAGTCTGAATCACCAGGCCATCTGGATAGACAAGGCTCACTTGATTAAAATCAGAGCCAAAGCCTATATCTTTTCCCAGGATATTATTAGCCACTATCAAATCAAGATTCTTTTCTTTAATTTTGGCCCTAGCCTTGGAGATAACATCGTCTGTTTCAGCGGCAAAACCAACAACAATTTTACGGCCCTTCCGCCGCCCAATATTTTTTAAAATGTCCTCAGTCTGAACTATCTCAATTTCTGCTGTTAGTTTCTCCTTTTTTATCTTCCCAGGAAAGGAAGAAGCAAATTTAAAATCGGAAACAGCTGCAGCCATGATTAATATATCAGAATTTTCATAAACACTCTGGACTTCTCGAGCCATTTCGGCTGCCGTTTGGACAGGTATAAATTCCACCTGAGGAGGAGGAAAGAGGTAAGTAGGCCCAGAAATAAGGACCACTTCTGCCCCTCGCCGGCAAGCTTCACCAGCTAGCTCATAACCCATTTTGCCTGAGGAAGGATTAGAAAGAAAACGAACTGAGTCTAGAAACTCCCGAGTAGGTCCGGCCGTAATGAGAATTTTTTTCCCTTTTAAGCTCTGATTCTTTTTGATTAAGCTAAGTCCCTCCTGAACAATTTTCTCTACTGAAGCCAGTCTTCCCCAGCCTTGTTGTCCACAGGCCAGGTAACCTTTTTCGGGCTCAATAAATCTAACGCCACGAGATTTAAGTTTTAAAATATTATCCTGAGTCTGGCGGTGAAAATACATGGCTTCATTCATGGCCGGGGCTACCAGCACTGGACAACGAGCAGCCATATAAAAAGTTGATAAGAAATCGTCAGCTACACCTGAAGCAAATTTTCCGATTATGTTGGCTGTGGCTGGAGCTACGGCTAATAGAGATGCCTCTTGAGCCAGAACTACATGAGACACTTCTGCCTGATCTTCTGGTCTAAATAAATCCACTAAGACTTTCTGGCCGCTAAGAGCTCCGAATAAAATAGGCGATATGAAACGAGTCGCATTCTTGGTCATTATCACCTGAACTGGGAAATTTTGGCCCTGAAATCCACGAACAATTTCGCAGGCCTTATAAATACTAATAGAAGAACAAACTCCTAAGACTATTTTTCCTTTTTTATCCCGGCTCAATTAAAATCTCCTTTTCTCTCCTAGAAGTTATTCCTTCTCCAAAGCAGGGGCTAAACTTCTTTTTTCTTTTAAAGAAAAAAGATCCGCAATCTCTTATCACTCGTTGTTTATAAAACTACGCAGAATGAGCATAATCTCCCTTTTTCTGAAATCAAGGTGGCATCTGGTGCAAAGAATAATCGAGACTAAATCCTTAACAGCTTTATCAAGTTTATCATTGATAATAATATAGTCAAACTGAGGATAATACCTTATTTCTTTTCTGGCCACTTCTAATCTCTGGGCAATAACTTCAGGGGGCTCCTCTCCCCGTTTGCTCAATCGTTTCTTTAATTCAGCATAGCGTGGAGGAAGGACAAAAATAAAAACTGCTTTTTTGAACTTGGATTTCAACTTTTCTGCTCCTTGAACATCAACGTCCAATATCAGATCTTTCTGAGCTCCCTTTTTTTCGATTTCTCTTTTTGAGGTCCCATAGTAATGGCCGTGAACAAGGGCCCATTCCACCAGTTTATTTTCATCAATTAGCTTCTGGAACTCTGGTCGAGAAATAAAATAATAATCTTTTCCTTCCTGCTCTGATTCTCTGGGGCTGCGGGTAGTATAAGATACGGAAAAATCAAGATTGTCCACTTCCTGAAGCACCCGTTGCACCAGGGTCGATTTACCGCAGCCTGAAGGGCCAGTAATAACAAATAGCATTTTTCTTATTTATATTATCATAAAATTAGAATTTCTCCCATCAAATCATCATAAAAACCTCTGAGTTTCCCACACTCTCTCGGTAATTATTTTTAATGAAGGGAATGATGGAGATAGGATCTGGCAGAGTAAAGCAGACGATGATCTATTCTATATTTTGAACTTGTTGACGAATATTCTCCACCTTATCCTTTACGGCTAATATTTCCTGGGTTATTCTTATATCCTGGGCCTTAGAATTAATAGTATTGGCCTCCCTTAACAGCTCTTGAGCCAGAAAATCTAGCTTTCTTCCTACCGGTTCTTTAACCAGAGGAGAGAGGAGTTGCTGAATATAGTTTAAATGGCAGTTGAGCCTGACTATTTCCTCGGAAAGATCATAGCGCTGGGCCAAATAGACAGCTTCCTCTAATAATTTTTCCTCTGACAAAGGAAGGTCATGACTTAATTCTTTTATTCTTTGTCTTAGCTTTTCTTTTATATAAAGAGGTTGCTTTTTAGCCAGTTTTTCCAATCTTTTGGAAATCCTTCTTATTTCCTGAACATAATTAACAATTTCCTTTCTTAACTGTCTTCCCTCTTTTTTTCTTGTTCTTATTAGCTCATCAACAGTCTTTTCAAAAACCCTTTGCAGAAAAGAACTATCCTGGGAAGTGAAATCTCTCTTTTTGACTTCAACAGCTTGAGGAATAGCCAGCAGGTCAAACAAAGAAAAATTTATTGACTGCTTTTGTTTGGCCAATACCTTTTCTAAGGACAAAAGGATCCTTTCTATTAAATTTTCCCTGACTTCAATACTCCAGGCTGAAGAATTGATTATATCTAGCTCTATAACTGCTTCCACTCTGCCTCGATGAATTTTTTTCTGAGCAATAGCTCTCAATCTATTTTCAACTAACCCCAATTGAGGCCCTCTATAATACCAATCAAAAAAACGGTAGTTCAAAGTTTTAATACTGATTTTAACTTTAAAATTGGGGGCATTAAAACTTCCTTCGGCAAAACCTGTCATACTCTGAATCAAGTTTTTTCCTCTCTTTCTTCCGGAAATTGAAGATCATATAATTTCTTATAAATTCCTTGCTGACGACATAGTTGCTCATGACTGCCAATTTCAGCAATTCTCCCTCTATCAATGACCAGGATTTTATCTGCATTTCTGATGGTTGATAAACGGTGAGCAATGACAAAAGTCGTCCTATTCTTCATTACATTAGCCATAGCCTTCTGGATTAGTCTCTCTGACTCAGAGTCCAGAGCAGAAGTAGCTTCATCAAAAATAAGAATAGGGGGATCTTTGAGTAGAGCCCTGGCGATAGCTAGCCGTTGTCTTTGTCCACTGGAGAGCAGCAAGCCCCTCTCTCCAATAACAGTCTCATAGCTCTGAGGCAGTTCTTGAATAAAATCGTGAGCTTCAGCCGCTTTGGCTGCGGCTATAATTTTATCTAAAGAAACTTCTTCCAGCCCATAAGCAATATTATTGCGGACAGTATCATTAAAAAGAATTAACTCCTGAGTCACCAGGCCAATTTGAGAACGAAGAGAAGCAAGTTTGACTTCCCTAATATCAATACCATCAATCATTATTCTTCCTGAAGTTGGTTCATAAAACCGGGAAAGGAGATTGATAATAGTTGTTTTTCCAGCCCCGCTTAAGCCTACTAAAGCCACTGTTTCATTGGGCAGGACTTCAAAATTGACATTGTGAAGGACTGGTCTGGTCTCGTTATAACTAAAGGAAACATTCTCGAATTTAACTCTCCCTTTAATAGGCGGAAGAGAATAAGCCTGAGGACGATCTGCAATCTGAGGCTTATGCTGGAGAATTTCCTGTATCCTCTCATAGCAGGCCACGCCCTGCTGAATGGTGTTGTTAGCCCGGCTTAAGCGTTTAATCGGTGTATACATCATAAAAATAGCCATGACAAAAGAGCCAAAATCTCCAGGACTGATGTAGCCCTGAGTAATTCTGGTTGTGCCCACAAACAAGATAAAGGCTCCGATAACTCCTCCTAAAAATTCCATAAAGGGTGATGACAAACTTCCAATCCAGGCCAGTTTTAAACTTGTTCTGAAATAGCTGGCCGTGGCCTTAAAGAATTTTTTAATCTCGAATTTCTCCATGGTAAAAGCTTTGACAATCTTGTTGCCGGTTATGGTCTCAAAGAGAAGATTATAAATCTGGGACATTTTAATCTGATTCAATTTCCCCTTCTTTTTAAGCTGGCGGCTAAAAGCAGCCAGAGGAGCTACAGCTATGGGGGCAATTATAAAGGCCACCAAAGCCAGCCGCCAATCAATGACAAAGACGCCAATTAAGAGAGCAAATAGGACAAAAATTTCTCTCAACAAATCGCCCATGCTACCCGAGACAGCCTGTTGAATTTTATCAACATCGCTGGTTAAGCGAGACATCAATTCCCCAGTCGGTTTATGGTCAAAAAAACCAGAAGATTGGTAAACTAAATGCTCAAAAAGATTATTCCTTAGCTTCATAACCACCTTGTGGCCAATTGATTTCATAAAGAAAGAAGAGAGAAAAGTAAATAGACCCTTTCCAAAAATAACAATAATCAAAATAAGGGGAATAAACCACATCAACTGTTCTTTGCTTACCTGAAAATGCTGGAAGACAAAATCCATAAACCTAGTTTTCCCTGGAGGAGGGGCTGAACTAAGATTAAGCATTTCATCAATTATGGGCTGAACTAAATTAACAAAAACGTAAGTAAAAAAAGCAACAAAAAGGGTAAAGACAAACGATAAAATGAGCTTTTTCTTCTCGGATAAGGTAAGCTTAAGTAGCTGGAGTACTTCTTTCATGCTGAAATCTGTTAAGACTGAATTATTTTTTTGGCAATCTCCAAGGCATTGAGAGCTGAGCCTCTGGTCAGGTTATCAGCTACCACCCAAACCCAAAAACTGGAAGGAAGGAAACTGTCTCTTTTTATCTGATCAATAAAAATTTTATCCTGTCCAGCCACTGAAGCACAAGAAACAGGAGAAGCCACTGAAGGAGCTGAGAGTTGAAAATAAGGAGAAGCTTTAAAAAGCTCTCTTAAAGCTTTAGTCTCTGCTTTTTTCCTCAGCTCTAAATAAACCATAATTGAATAAGTATGAAAAACAGGAGCTTGGATGATGGCCAAAGAGAAGGGAAACACCATTGAATTAAGAACCCTTTTTATTTCAGTTATGATCTGTCTTTCAGTGGGCGAAAATCCATTTTTATCCATCGGTTCAATATAAGAAAGTAAGTTAAAAGCAATCTGAGCTTTAAACACTTTTTTAGAAAGTGAGGTACTGTTTAAAACATCCACGCTCTGGTTAGCCAGCTCTTCAATTCCCGACTCTTCAAAGGCAGAAACAGGCTGGAGAATGAAAGCTACAGCCTTAGAAAGTCCTATTTCTTTTTGGATTGAATAAAAAACATGACCAAGAATAATAGTTACAGGATGAGGATTAGCAATAATTTGAGGCCTTTCTTTAATTACCTCCTCATCGTTTATGCCAGCCACAGCTAAAGGAATATTTTTATCACGGTTAAAGGTTTCACTGAGATCAATCACTTGAAATTTCAGTTGGCCTGCTAAACTACCATATTTTCTATTTATTTTTTTCTCCGAGGCCAAGAAAACAAGGTCTGCTCCCACTAGAGAATCCTCATCGAGATGGTGAATGATCCGGGGCTCGCCTCTGAATCGGGTAAGCTTGCTGTATTCTTCTTCAACCTCAGGATCAAAAAAGTCAATCTCTTCAAAATGAATATCCCGTCGGCTTAAAACTTCTTTTATTTCTTTACCTCGCAGAGAATCTGTGCCAACCAGAGCTATTCTGAATCTCTTTTTTCCTTTCATCTCTAATATCTTTTTAAAAATGTGATTTTCGATATTCTATCATCATATAATACATCTTATCTTTGAGGGCCAGCTTTTTCTTCTTTAACTCTTTTTCTCGAAGTTTATCCTCATCAGAGAGAAAATTTTTTTTGGTGAGCTCGGCCAAAGCCTTTTCATATTTCTGGTGCTCTTGATAGGCTTTTCTAAACTCCTGACTTTGTTTTAGCATAATCTCTTTTAGCTCTTTTTCTTCCATCAAGTTTTTTCCTCTATAATCAAGAATATCATAACCATTCTCCTATTTCAATTTAGCCACCTGCTGGAAAATTTCTTCCAAATTATCAGCCACCACTTTCCAGGTAAAAGCTCTAATTTTTTCATAACCTGCCTGGGCTAAGCTCTGGCGAAGCTCTTTATCTTTGATAAGCTTTTCAATCTGACGGCTCAAGAAAAAGGGGAAAGGCCAAGGGGAAATTAAAGCTGTTTGGCTATGAAAAGCAAAATCCGCGGTGCCACTTCGAGTACAGACTACTGGCCGCCGACAGGCCATAGCTTCAGCCGTAGTATTTGACCAGCCTGCTCTCCACTCAGCACTAACAAATAGATCTGCTTGAGAATAGAGCCAGGCCATCTTTTCTTGGGGTAAATTCAGGTAAAACTCAAAAGGAACTCTGGTTTTTATTTGCTGACGAGGATCTTTTTTTTCTTTGCCTACCAAGCTATCGAACAAAAGAAGTTTGAGATAAGGACATTTCCTGTAGAGCCTTTCCACCGCCCGGATGACATAACGAGTTCCTTTTCTTTTCTTATGTAACCGACCGTAGGCAAGAATCCTAAATTCATCTTTTTTCCCCTCTCGGGGGAGAGGATAAAAGATCTGGCTGTTGACGCCGCCGGCAGCTTTATAACAGGGGCGCCTGTACTTTCTCTTTATCCGGCGGCAGATTCCTTCTGAATTACCTATAAAATAAAAATCTTTCTTTATTACTTCTTTTTCCTGACGATGCCCAGCCAAAAGGAAATAAAAAAATTTAGCCCTTGCATTTAACTTTTCATAATAAGGCAAGAGAGAATATTCACTGCAGAGTCCGATATCAAAGCTTTCCTTGGTTAATGATGACAAAGGCTGAATCAGTCCTTTAAATTCCAGCCATTCAGGCTGACTGCCTTCAGGATGAAAAAGGACAAAATAATGCCCTCTTCTGGTTAACTCATTGCCTATCTCAAGATAGCGCCTCACTCCTCCATAAATCTCTACATGGGGCAAAAGGGCAGCTATCCTCATCAGCCATTGAACGTAGCACGAGTCATTCTCTTAGTCAAGAACCCAGGGAATAGTATCTATTGCCGTCCACAAATAAATAATTGACTTTAAAAGAAAGCCTCATTATACTAAAATTCAAAAGCTGGGCGAGGTAGCTCAGTCGGTAGAGCGAGAGACTGAAAATCTCTGCGTCGGCGGTTCGATTCCGTCCCTCGCCATTCTTAAACATATAAAATAATTCCTCCAAAAATACATGAAATTCTAATGGCAAAAAGGGCAAACCATTCACTATAAAATATCGCACGCATAAAAAAGGCTGGCTGATGATTTAGCTAGGTTTGGAAACGGAAAAGGAGGTAAGACCTGTCCAGCCAGCCAAACAGGTTTGTATATAAAATTTACAAAGAAGAGCAAAATTTCAATCACCTTTAAAGATGATTTTAAAGGTGATTTATTCTACTCGTTTCAAAAAACAACATGTTGAAAAAGATGCATGATTTAGACATAGGAAAAGGAGCATAGAAATCTGCATTCCCTGCCCCTCAATTTTGAATGTAATCAGCACGCTAAAGAATAGTACCAATGAAAAATAAAATAAGAACAAGGAAAGGAAAAAGAGGGCGGTTGATTCGTTGATTGTGTAATATTTTGCAATAAATATCACCCCTAAAATCACCCCTAAAGGTGATTGATTCATTCAATAAGTAAGCATCA